>NZ_LZHR01000088.1:0-15671 GCF_001690675.1 Gilliamella sp. Occ4-3 | reverse complement strand
CCTCTATAAAATCATCCGTAATAAAATGTTTACAATAATTATAAAAAAGCTTTTAAAACCTAAAAGTCATCTTAATAAAGTTAATTAACATAACTTTTCTAAACCACGAAAATAGAGCTCTGTCGCAATCGATTGATGTAATCGCCATTGAATCACATCAAGATCTAAATTTACCCTTTTGAACTCTTCGTATGTCATAAAATAGCGGATTGTATTACTACCAATACGATCATTAATACTATTTATAATAATATTTATTTTTTCGTTTCGGATTTTTTTTAGTTCTTGCATTGCTTTTCCGACAAACTCTGGGATTGGCTTTGTACCATTTTCCCAATCATGCCATGTATTAATATCTGTTTTGCCAATATATTCACTAGCTTCTGATACTTTTAGCATAAGAAAACGACGATACGCTTGCAATTCTAAGTTAGTCATAAATACTCCTTATTATAATGCGCTTGATCTATCCAATTAATATATTAACTTTGCCTATGCCAACGTAATATAGTTGGCAATAGCAGCTAATTGTATAAACAGTAGAAAATACGATTAATTCCAATTTAACTAGATATGTTTGCCAGTTTGGTAATTAATGTTTAGCTAAAGCATTAACTACAGCTTGTTTTGCTCGTTCAGAAAGATCTTTTCCTGTCCAAATTTTAAATTGAGCATTTGCTTGACCAATAAACATTTCACGCCCTGAAATAGATTCCCAGCCAGCTTTTTCTGCTTCTTGTCTAAAACAAGTATTATATGGAGTATAAACAATATCGTAAGCCACGCCTTTACCTTTAAACCAAGCTTGTTTATAAGGTGTTTGATTCTCAAATTTACCCGTCATACCTAATGGTGTTGAATTAATAACAATTTGAGCTTCAACTTTGCTACGGTCTTCCCATGAAATAGTTTTAAGGTTGAATTCACTAGCTAATGCCTGAGGTAAATCATCAGCAATATCCGTTACTGTAATATCGGTATAACCAAGTTCCTGTAATCCCACTACAGCTGCACGTGCAGCACCTCCTGCTCCAAGTAATAACACTTTTTTGAATTCTGCTGGCAGTTTTTTATTTTGAAGTGGCTCCATGAATCCAATAATATCTGTATTATCCCCACAAAGTTTATCCCCATCCCAATACACCAAATTCGCAGCACCTGCTTTTTTTACATGATCTGTCACTTCATCTAAATAAGGAATGATAGTCTGTTTATGTGGAATAGTGACACATAATCCACGGATATTTAGTAATCTGACTGATTTAAAAAGTGTCGGTATCTCTTCTGGTGGAGTAGGAAAAGGAACTAAAACTGCTGGGATCCCATAATCTTGAAATGACGTAGTATGAATAAGTGGACTCATACTGTGCCCTAAAGGATAACCGATAATGCCATATATACTATATGGCGTGAACTGGTTCATATAATCTCCTTATAAATTGGAAAATTAACACGATATAAATAAAAATCTTAATCAAGCTTATTAAAACATATTTATTATTAAATTAAATCATTTTTTCTAAAATGATGTTAAAGACAGTACATTGTTTTATAATGAATTGTTCGTTATAAGAAAAAAGTAAGTGCTATTACAAAAAATTTTTATAGAAATTTTATCTATCATATTGATTCAAAATGGTTTTAATAATTTTTAGAAATGTTGTTTTAACTAAGAAAATAAATATTATATGAGTTATGCCATTGTAAACTAATTTTATGCATAGGTAAGATAATACTTGAGAATTTGCGCATAACAGCGTATACTTCGCTACCTCATTATTATGGGTGTAGTGTGAGAGGTTAAGCTGCTTCTCAGATAGAACTGCAGTAAACTAAAAGCCTGACGAGGTCAATTCCATTAACATATTACGCCCAGGGCTTAAGCATAGAAATTTCGGAGAATTATTGACATGTCACGAGTATGCCAAGTAACAGGAAAAGGTCCTTTAGTAGGAAATAATCGTTCTCATGCGATGAATGCTACTAAACGTCGTTTTCTACCAAACCTTCAAACTCACCGTTTCTGGATTGAGAGCGAAAAACGTTTTGTAAAATTGCGTGTATCTGCTAAAGGTATGCGTACTATCGATAAAAAGGGTATTGATGCAGTTTTAGCTGAACTTCGTGCCCGTGGTGAAAAGTACTAATAAGGAAACCATATCATGGCTAAAGGTGTACGCGAAAAAATCAGATTAGTTTCTTCTGCTGGTACAGGTCATTTTTATACCACTAGCAAAAATAAAAGAACTATGCCTGAAAAAATGGAGATCAAAAAATACGATCCTGTAGTTCGTCAGCATGTTATTTATAAAGAAGCTAAAATTAAATAGTTATCTAATAAATACTAAAAACCCAGCAAATGCTGGGTTTTTTATATCGATTTGTAGACAAAATTATTGCTATTTTCAATAAAACAATATTAACCTATGGAAAATAACGAGTTGTTTATACTTTATAGTTAAATAATCTCAAAAAAATCAAGGTGCCTTCTAGAAATTACTTAAGCTTTGGTTTTCTATTTTTTGAATCGATAAATACTATATCAGGGTATGTAATTAATGAAATACCTAATTATGAAAAAAGAGAGCATTGCGAAGTTGATTTCTTTCTGATTAGTGGTCACCGATGGTGAAAGAGTTGAATCTGACATGACAAAATATTTCTTATTCTTATCAATAATTAAATAGATATATTTTGCGTAAAACTACCTGATAAACAGGTAGTTTTTTGGAGATAAATTAATCTACATAATTATTTCATCATTTTAAATATTGTTGTTCATAAGCTCTTGCTTTTTTGTCGTCAAAAGCATGTTCCCAACGTGCAATAACAATTGCTGCTAGTGCATTACCAACCACATTAACTACTGTTCTGCCCATATCTAAAATACGTTCTACCCCCATAATATAACCAATCCCTTCAAGAGGAATACCTACACTACCTAGGGTTGCCGATAAAACAAGGATTGACGCACCAGGTACACCTGCAATCCCTTTAGATGCAATCATTAAAGTGATGACAATAATAACCTGATCCAAAATAGTTAAATCTATGTGGAATAACTGTGCTAAAAAGATAACAGTAATACTTTGATAGAGTGTTGAACCATCAAGATTAAATGAATAGCCTGTAGGTATAACAAAACTAGTTATCGATTTTGGTGCTCCATAAGCTTCCATCTTTTCAATTATTTTAGGTAATGCAGTTTCAGAACTTGCGGTTGAAAATGCAATCACTAATTCTTCTTTCAAGATTTTTAATAATGTAAAAATATTAAATTTGCAAATTTTACAAACAAGCCCTAATACCACTAACGTAAAAATAATCATTGCCGAATAGACGGTTAAAATTAATTTAAGTAGTGGAAGTAATGATTCAAATCCATATTTAGCAACCGTTACCGTGATAAGTGCAAATACACCAATAGGTGCATAACGCATTATCATATTAGTTACTTTAAACATAGTATCTGAAATTACTTTTAAAAATAAAAGAAAAGGTTCACGTTGTTTATCTGGCAAAGACATTAAGCCTAGACCAAAAAAAACACAAAAGAAAATCACAGGTAAAACAGCACCGTCTGTCATAGCTTTAAAGATATTAGCTGGAATCATATCTAATATCATAACAATTAAACCATGAGGTTTACCGCTTAATTCTTCAGCTGCTTGGGTATACTTACTAATGTCTGTCGTTGCAAGTGTTGAGGAGTCAATTCCCGAGCCAGGTGAAAAAATATTTCCCCAAGAAAGACCTAATAAAATAGCAATAGTTGTAATAATTTCAAAATAGAGAATTGTTTTAAAACCTAAGGTCCCTAACCGTTTTGAGCCACCAAGACCTGCAATACCTAGAGTTAAAGTACTCAGTATAATTGGCAACACAATCATTTTAATTAACCGAATGAAGATATCGCCTGCAGGCTGAAATATATTTACTATTGAAAATTGATAATATGAATGCAAAGGGTGGTTTGTTGCAGAGAGCTCAAATAAATAAGCACCTACGGCAATTCCTAGAATCAAAGCAATCAAAATTTGCCATGCAAGATTTGTTAATATTTTTTTTATTAAAAATAACATCTAATACTATTCCTTTTTACGATTCTTTAAAATAAAAAAGGATTAGCAAAACTAATCCTTTTAGATTATTAAATAATTAATCCTCGGACACTTGAAGTGAATCGTGCCGTTCATTATTTTCCGATACCTCCGATTCACTTGCGTCATCTTCTGTTTCGGCTATTCGTTGTAATCCCACAACTTTTTCGTTGTCAGCTGTTCGAATAAGCATGACACCTTGAGTGTTACGACCAACAATACTTACCTCTGAAACACGAGTACGAACAAGCGTTCCTGCATCTGTGATTAGCATGATTTGATCGGTTTCATCAACTTGAACTGCGCCAACAACAGTACCATTTCGCTCACTAACTTTGATAGAAATAACACCTTTAGTTGCCCTTGATTTGGTTGGGTATAGTTCTTGCTGAGTACGTTTACCATATCCATTTTGAGTTGCTGTTAAAATTGCGCCACTACCTCTAGGCACAATTAATGAAACCACTTTATCATTGCTATCAAGTTTTATGCCACGTACACCAGCAGCCGTTCTGCCCATACAACGAACTTTATTGGCTGGGAAACGAACAACTTTACCATTAGCAGAGAATAACATAATATCTTCAGTCGTTGAGACTTCACCAATCAGGTTATCATCTTCTGAGTCAATCTCTTCAACAATGGCATCATCATAAAGTTCTTCATCATCAACAATAGCTGAAGGATCATTGCTAGTTAAATCAACGCCAATTAATTCATCATCATCACGTAAATTAATCGCAATAATACCGCCACTTCGTGGACGACTAAATTCAATTAATGATGTTTTCTTAACTGTACCTTGTGCTGTAGCCATAAATACACAATGTTCATCATCAAATTCTCGAACAGGTAAAATTGCAGTGATTCTTTCATTTTCTTCAAGAGGTAACAAATTAATAATTGGACGACCTCGAGAGCCTCGGCTGGCTTCGGGCAATTGGTAAACTTTCATCCAATATAATCGACCTCGGCTTGAGAAGCAAAGAATCGTATCATGAGTATTAGCAACTAATAGTTTTTCGACAAAGTCTTCTTCTTTGATTTTAGTGGCAGATTTACCTTTACCACCACGACGTTGAGCTTCATAATCTGAAAGTGGTTGATATTTTACATAACCTTGATGGGAAAGAGTAACGACTACATCTTCTTGAGCAATAAGATCTTCAATATTAATATCTGCACTGCTCGCTGTAATTTCTGTTCGTCTAGCATCTTGGAATTGGTCTCGAACGCTTTCCAATTCTTCACGAATTACTTCCATCAAACGTTCTGAGCTAGCTAAAATATGCAATAACTCACCAATTTGAAGCAATAATTCTTTGTATTCATCAAGAATTTTTTCATGTTCAAGGCCGGTTAAGCGGTGTAAGCGGAGATCTAAAATCGCTTGAGCTTGCGCTTCTGATAAATAATAATGTCCATCATGAATACCAAACTCTGGAGCTAAATCTTCTGGTCTAGCTGCATCATTACCTGCTTTCTCTAGCATGGACGAAACATTTCCAAGTTGCCAAGCTTGGCTCAATAATTTAGTTTTTGCTTCACTAGGTGTTGCAGCAGCACGAATGAGCTCAATGATAGGATCAATATTGGCAAGTGCAATTGCTAAACCTTCTAATACATGAGCTCGTTCGCGTGCTTTGCGTAATTCATAAATGGTTCGACGAGTTACAACTTCTCGTCGATGAAGCACAAAAGCTTCTATCATTTCGCGTAAATTTAGGAGTTTTGGTTGACCTTTATGTAAAGCCACCATATTGATACCAAATGAAACTTGTAATTGAGTCAAAGAGAAAAGGTTATTTAATACAACTTCACCAACAGCATCGCGTTTAATTTCAATGACTATGCGCATACCGTCTTTATCTGATTCATCACGTAATGCCGAAATACCTTCTATTTTTTTATCTTTAACTAATTCTGCAATTTTTTCGATCAGTTTTTTCTTATTAACCTGATACGGTATCTCATTAACAATAATGGTCTCACGTCCACTATGATCATCAACTTCTATGGTAGCTTTAGAGCGAATATAAATAATACCACGACCTGTGCGATACGCGTTTTCGATACCTTTTCGACCATTAATTAATGCTGCTGTTGGAAAATCTGGTCCATGGATATACTCCATTAAACCATCGACTGAAATATTTTCGTCTTCAATAAAAGCCAGGCAACCATTGATAACTTCAGAGAGATTGTGTGGAGGAATGTTAGTTGCCATACCAACAGCAATCCCTGACGCGCCATTAATTAATAAGTTAGGAATTCGTGTTGGTAACACATCTGGAATCATTTCTGAACCATCGTAATTAGGTGAAAAATCAACTGTCTCTTTATCTAGATCCGTTAATAATGCTCCCGCAAACTTTTGCATACGAATTTCAGTATAACGCATCGCAGCTGCCGAATCGCCATCAACAGAACCAAAGTTACCTTGACCATCAACCAACATATAACGTAATGAGAATGGTTGAGCCATACGTACAATTGTGTCATAAACTGCTGAATCACCATGTGGATGGTATTTACCGATTACATCCCCAACAACACGAGCAGACTTCCTATAAGGTTTATTCCAATCATATCCAGCTTCATGCATAGCGAATAAAACGCGCCGGTGAACAGGTTTTAAACCGTCACGGACATCAGGTAAGGCACGCCCAACAATGACAGACATTGCATAGTCAAGATAAGAAGATTTCAATTCATCTTCTATATTAACGGGGGTTATTTCTTTGGCTAGTTCGGTCATAACACCATGTACTCTTATTAATTTAAGTCATCAAAATAGTTCACAATTATAGCATAAAATCACTATTAATGCAGAATTAAACCTGATTTATTTCAGCTTATTTACTGTGAATAAATAGCCTATTCTCGATTAATTGGCATAAGCAATTTAAAATCATGGCATGCATTTCGTATGCCATTACTTTTTTATAAGACGGAATTCTAATTTCAATATCATTCTGGCCTAATAAGCCAATAACTTCACCACCATCAAAAGCAGTTAATGCGACAATTTTCATATCTTTAATTACCGCTTCTTGAACAGCACGAATGATAGAGCGGCTATTCCCTTGGCAAGTTGCTATAATTAAAACATCACTTTGTTGTCCTAATGCTTGAATTTGGCGAGCATAAATTTCCTCATGATTAGCTATAGCACTCAATAAAACATTGTCTGATACTAAAGCCATTGCAGGAATACTTGGTCTTTCAATATTAATACTGGTGATTAAACGTGAAGTAAAGCTTTGTACATTAGCTGCGGATGGACCATTACCACAACTCATAATTTTATTGCCATTAAGTAAACTATCGACAATAATATTTGCGGCCTTTTCAATAGAATAACCAAGTGATTCCGCCATCACTATTTGAGTTTGAATACTTTCAGTAAAATAATTTTTAATTAAATCTTGCACGCTTTTCACCTAAAAATTAAAATGCATTAATAATCCATTTTTGGCTGTGACCTGTAATAGCAAAAACATCAAATCTAAACTCTGTATCTTCGATATTTAAATTTTGCGCTATCATCCATTGTTGGGCAGCCTGCCTAATTTTATTTTGTTTATTTAGTGTAACGGTCATCTCCGCATCACCAAAGTTAGCATTTTTTCGATAACGTACTTCAATAAAAACAAGACATTTATTATCAAGCATAATTAAATCAAGTTCGCCAAAGCGAAATTGGCTATTATGTGCAAGAAGCATAAGCCCTTGCTTAAGTAAATATTGGCAAGCTATATTTTCATAATGCTCGCCAATTTGTTTTTTATTCGCTTTTTGAATCAGATTTATCTTCGCCATAAATATATTGCTGCCAAGAGAGTGCACGTGTCACTTCGCATTGATCACTTGTTGATAATTTACCTGTCATACCATCTAAAAAATTAGGTTGATATGAATTAAGTTGATTAAAACGATTTGTTAGTCTCCACGCATCAATGCCCATTGCATACAGGCGAATTAATGAATAATCTTTCTGAATGTTGCTAGGTATATTTGTATTTACCTTATCCATTTGATTTATAACCATAGGGATATCTGCATATTCAGTTTTATTCATATCATAATTAAAGTCATTAGAAGCATTAGCTACATGACTTTTAGAACTTGAATAAAGTGTAACCTCAGATGAGTTTCCAATAGTTTTATTTGCACCCATATCAAGCATTGGCTTTATCAACGTCAATTCATCATATGAAGAATAAACATAAATAGCATCAAATCCAGCTGATACCATTCCCCCTGATAGCGTTTCATCTATTAAAATAGGATTTCCCGTAAGGCTAATCCCTATGTTACGATTCATATTGGCGCTTAGTGTTTGAGTGTTACCAAAGTATTGTACGTAAGCTTGTGAACTATTTGCTGACAATTGTGACCACTGTGCAGCAAAACTTTGTGCAACACGTTTACCCAAATCATTTTGAGGGACTAACAGTAATGGTTTTATTTTATTTTGAGAATAAATATGGTCTGCCGCATCTTTTGCTTCATCTTCAGGAGATAAAGCAAAATAACACATTTTATTTGCAGACGAAGTAGTGTTATCAACCTTATTCAAGGCTAAGACAGGAATAGCTGGCTCTAGTGATTTTAATTCAATAACTTCTTTCTTTAATAAAGGACCTACAATTAACTCAACATTTTGTTCCTGTGCTTGCTGGATTAAAGTATTCATTGGCGCACTAGTTGTATCAAGTATAATCACATTTTGTTGTGGTTCTTGTGGAAAAAACTTAATTCCATCCATGTAACCTTGACGAATTGTTTCACCAAATATACGTGAAGAGCTATTTAATGGTAACAATAATGCAACTTTTTTTGCATTAGCATCAACAGCAAGTGTTTGTTCTCCAGTTAATATCGAGATAATCTCTTTTGCGGGATGATCTGGATATTGTATAGCCCAATTGTTGATAGCTTGTTTTAATAGCTGTTTTTGATTTTCGGATTTTGTGGCAATAATTTCTGGTGTATCATCATCTTGTGGAGTGGGTGCTTTACTCGCATTTTGGTAAGCATAAGCTAAATCAACCCAACCTTGTAATATAGTTTCATTTTCATCAACTAAAATTTTGCGGATTTTACCAGATTTTAATTTACGGAAAAAATTCCATGTATTATTTAATAATTGCCTTTTTTCTGTTTCTGATACATATTTTTCTAATTGAAGATAATCGTGGGCTTGAGCATTAATATCTTTACTATTTATATCCAAACCCAATTTAATAATGTAATAACGATACAGTTGTGAATTAGACAAATTTTCAATAGTTAATTGATTCAGATCAAATGATTTCCTTTTTTTTACAGCGATTTGACCCTCTGATAATAACTTTTCTTTTTGTTGCTCATCATTAAGTTTGGGTGGTAAATTTGATAATAATGTAGTTGCTTGTGAAAATTTATTTTCTTTTATTAGTGCACGAATAGCTAATAATTGCCAATTAACTTTATCTGTTCCAGAACTATTATCTGCTTGTGAAAGATAATAACTAGAATTTTTGTTATCATCAAAGTTAAGAGATTTCTCTGAATTTCCTAAAGTACAACATACCAAAAATGTAAATAATGGTATTATCAATATAGCATAAAAGTAACGTTTCAAGTTCATACCTACTCTCTTATAATTTTGTTATCCCCAAATTCGTTGTACATGAACCGTAATTTCTTCTCGATCATGATAAAGCTGTTTTGCTTGAATTTGTACGTTGATTTTTTTATTATTTAACTCTTTATTTAACGAATATAGATTTTGTTTTACTTCTTCATAACGTTTTTTCATTGGTAATTTGAGGTTAAAAATAGCCTCTCTACACCAACCATTAATTAACCATGTGGCTATTAATTCTGTCACTTTAGCTGGTTTCTCAACCATATCACAAACCAACCAATAAATATTATGCTTTTTAGGTATAAATTTAAAGCCATCTTCCCGATAATGTTTTACTTGTCCAGTTTCCATCAATTTTTCATCCATAGGTCCATTATCAATGGCATAAACCATCATACTTCTTTTAACCAGTTGATAAGTCCAACCTCCAGGACAAGCACCCAAATCAACAGCGTTTAAACCACCTTTTAATCGCTCCTCCCACTCATCATAAGGAATAAAAATATGGAAGGCTTCTTCTAATTTTAATGTAGAACGGCTTGGCGCATCAGAGGGAAATTTTAATCTTGGAATTCCCATATAAAAAGGCGAATTATTTTGACTTAGTGAATAACCAACATAACAACTGGTATTACTAATAAAAAATAAGTGGACAACGGGTCTTGATGGATTCTCAATTTTTAATAAAATACGTTTACTTCTTAATGCTTGACGAAGGGGCACGGTAAATTTACGACAAAAGCCAGAAAGCGCTTTACCTTCATTTGTATCAGCAACTTCAACACGTAGATCGCCAGCTTTGTCAATACATCCAGATAATGCATCAATGATTGGAGAAATACGGTTATCTGTAGGTAAATCAACTAATAGATCACCTGCTACAAACATTTGCCGTGCAAAAATTAGTGTTCGGAAATCTAAATTTTTTATTAATAATTGTGCATCATCATCTTTATAGCATTTAAAAACAACATAACCACTGTTTTCTTTAACTTTAGCAAAGCCATATACTTCTTTCTGAGCAGCTTTATCTGTAATTTCGTTAGCACACTCTTTTTCAAATCCACAACGGCAATAGAGAATAATTTTGTTTAGTTTTTGCATATTGTAATTTTTTGCTCTTTCAACAGAAGCTATAAAAAATATTCATATTAATCAGATTGAACATTATCAGTATATAAAGGTGCATCACCTTTTGGACGAGTTTTAAATCTTCGATGTAACCACATATATTGCTCAGGTGCTTTTAGAATTTCTTGTTCAATTGCTTTGTTCATAAAAGTAGCCGCAAGTACATCATCATCAATTGGATAACCTTCAAGCTCTGATGTTACATAAACAGTGTAACGACCATCTTTCTCACGCTTAGGAGTAAATGGTATAATAGCTGGCTGAGCTAATTTCACTAATATACGCGTGCCTACAGTTGTTGCAGCTTTTTTTACTGAAAATAGAGGCGCAAATACACTATTTTTAGGACCATAATCATGATCTGGTGCATACCAAAGTAATTCACCATTTTTTAGTGCGCGGATCATTCCCTTAGTATTATGCCGATCCAGCATATATTTATTTGATTTGAGTCGCCCTTTAAGCTGAACATAATCCATTACAGGATTATCATTTGGACGGTACACACCTACTCCTGGATGATTCATTCCTAAGATACGTGCACCTAGCTCTAATGTTAGAAAATGAATACCAATAAGTAAAACACCTTGACCTGATTGTTGAACTTTTGTGATATGAAAATCGTCTACAATAGAAACTTTTTTAGCAAGCCGTTTATCAGACCAAAACCATGCCATACCAGTTTCAAAAATTGCTAAACCTGTTGAAATAAAATTCTCACGCAACATCTGATCACGTTCAGATTGTGTTTTTTCAGGAAAACAGAGTTTAAGGTTTTGCCTAGCCGTTTCTTTACGTTTGCCGATTAATTTCATCGAAAGCAATCCTAACCCTTTTCCCAATTGATAAATGATTGGATATGGCAATAAAACGATTAAATATAAAATACCAATACCAAACCACGTTAACCAATAACGGGGGTGTAATAAACTTTTAGTAAAAATAGGGCGAATTTCTTGATTTTGACTCATATTAAGATCAAATTATTATTAATAATACAGTTGCTTATTATATCTTATTTTTCGGGAGCATAAAATAAACAAAGCCTAAGGACGTTATATCATTATTCTGTGACCAAATTTGTTATCAGTTTATATTTAAGTAGCTCACAGTTAAAACTATTCGCTATTCTTAAAATTATCTATTTTTATACTGAAACACATAGTTACCTGAAACTTTTTAACAAAAATTAAACAGCAACAGGCGCTTTGATTGCTGGATACGGTTCATAACCAACAATTTCAAAATCCTCAAATTTATAATCAAAAATTGTTGGAGGTTTACGTTTAATAACCAATTTTGGCAATACTCTTGGTTCACGACCTAATTGCAAATGAGCTTGTTCCATATGATTAGAATAAAGATGTGTATCACCACCAGTCCACACAAAATCACCTGCTTGTAATTCGCATTGCTGTGCAATCATGTGTACCAACAAAGAATAGCTGGCTATATTAAACGGCAATCCTAAAAATACATCACAAGAACGTTGATAAAGTTGACAAGATAGTTTGCCATTTGCAACATAAAATTGGAAAAAGGCATGACATGGTGCTAATGCCATTTGATCTAATTCTCCAACATTCCAAGCAGAAACAATCATACGTCTAGAGTCAGGATCATTTTTAATTTGATCAATTAATTGTGAAATCTGATCTATCTGGCGACCATCAGCCGCTCCCCATGCTCGCCATTGTTTGCCATAAACAGGACCTAAGTCACCATTTTCATCAGCCCATTCATTCCAAATAGTTACCTTATTGTCTTGAAGATACTTAACATTTGTATCCCCCTTCAAAAACCAAAGCAATTCATGAATAATTGAACGTAAATGACACTTTTTAGTCGTAACAAGAGGAAAACCTTCTTGTAAATTAAACCGCATTTGATGCCCAAAAATAGATAGCGTTCCAGTACCCGTTCGATCTGATTTAGGTGTACCTTCATCTAAAATTTTTTGTATTAACGCTAAATATTGTTTCATTGTGTTTTTGCCTTATTATTAAATCTATATGCAAATAAAAGAATAAAAATACCACCAATAATCATTGGTAAACATAATATTTGCCCCATACTGATAATATTTAAAAATAAGCCTAACTGCTCATCTGGTTGTCTAAAAAATTCTATAACAAATCTAAATAAACCATAGCAAAATAAAAATAGGCCAGATACAGAGCCAGTAGGTCTTGGTTTTCGAATAAAAATATTTAAAATAATAAACAGTACTATTCCCTCAAACACCATTTCATAAAGCTGTGAAGGATGCCTTGGTAAAATACCATTTAATTGGGAATAAAGTGAAAACCACTCTGGGTGAGACTGAACAAACATAAAATCGGCATGTGATGATGTTGGAAATAACATACCAATCGATGAATCAGTTACTCTCCCCCAAAGTTCTCCATTAATAAAATTACCAAATCGCCCAAACATCAAACCAATCGGGACAAGAGGGGCAACAAAATCACCGACTTGCATAAAAGTTTTCTTTGTTCCCTTTGCAAAAAGGGCAATAACGCAAATCGCACCAATTAAACCACCATGAAAAGACATACCGCCTTCCCAGACTTTAAATAAAATTATAGGATCTTTGATAAAAGCTTCTAAATTATAGAAGAAGACATAGCCTAAACGGCCTCCAATAAAAAGACCTAAAAACCCCCAAAACAATAAATTTTCAACCTGTTGTGACGTCCATTGGCTATTTGGCTTATTTGCACGGCGCTTAGCCAAATAAAGTGCACCCAGCACTCCAAATAAATACATTGCACCATACCAATGAAGTGATACCGGACCAATGGAAAAGGCTATTGGATCGAAATTAGGGAATTGTAAATATTGATTCATTTTTTATTACGCTTTTTGTTTTTCCGTTTATTAGCAAAGAAATTAAATCGTTTCTTTTTAGAAATATTAGTTACTGATGTCTCTATTTCAGACTGTATAGCAAACACAGATAAAGAAAATTCCTTCATTGCCTTTCTATAGACATCTCGTTTAAATGCAATCACCTGTCGAATGGGATACCAATAACTAACCCATTTCCAATCATCAAATTCAGGTGCTGAGGATGTATTGAGATTAATGACTGATACATCAGATATTAATTCTAATAAAAACCATTTTTGTTTTTGCCCAATACAAACTGGCTGATTTTCCCAACGGATCATCCTTTTGGGTAACTTATATCGTAACCAACCATTAGTAACGGATAAAATCTTCACATCTTTTGATGATAAACCAACTTCTTCGTTTAATTCGCGAAACATTGCCTGCTCAGGCGTTTCGCTTTGTTTTATTCCGCCCTGAGGAAATTGCCAAGAATTTTGCCCATACCGACGAGCCCAAAGTACTTGACCATACCTGTTACAAATAACTATTCCTACATTCGGACGGTAGCCATCATTATCGATCACTGACTACCTCAAAAAAATTTTTCTTGTATAGCTGAATTGTTTCATACATACAGCAAGAAATAAATAGAAAATAATTACAAAGTAACAAATACCTTCTTTTTTTGAATGTTTTTTATACTAATTAATATTTGTTACTGCATTAATTAATCTTCAATAATCAAAATGATATTTAATAAATATTCCAAAAAGCAAAAAGCCCAGCATGACTGCTGGGCTATATATTTAAAAGTCTGGCGGCACCCTACTCTCACATGGGTAATACCCACACTACCATCGGCACTACGGCGTTTCACTTCTGAGTTCGGCATGGGGTCAGGTGGGACCACCGCGCTATTACCGCCAGACATATCCTGTCTCTCTCAATCAGTATCAATATCTATTCATTATCTCATATCAATACTCATCTCTCAATCCGGAACAAACTGTTCTTTCAACTTTTAATCAAATCGCTATCGCGTAACACAAAACAACTCCGAGTTGTAAGGTTAAGACTCTCGGTTCATTAGTATCAGTTAGCTCAATGTATCACTACACTTACACACCTGACCTATCTACGTCTTAGTCTCAAACGGACCTTACTGAATCTCTTCAGGGAAAACTCATCTCAAGGCTAGTTTCGTGCTTAGATGCTTTCAGCACTTATCTATTCCGCACGTAGCTACCGGGCAATGCAATTGGCATCACAACCCGAACACCAGCGGTGCGTTCACTTCGGTCCTCTCGTACTAGAAGCAAACCCTCTCAATTTTCCTACGCCCATGGCAGATAGGGACCGAACTGTCTCACGACGTTCTAAACCCAGCTCGCGTACCACTTTAAACGGCGAACAGCCGTACCCTTGGGACCTACTTCAGCCCCAGGATGTGATGAGCCGACATCGAGGTGCCAAACACCGCCGTCGATATGAACTCTTGGGCGGTATCAGCCTGTTATCCCCGGAGTACCTTTTATCCGTTGAGCGATGGCCCTTCCATTCAGAACCACCGGATCACTATGACCTACTTTCGTACCTGCTCGAGCCGTCACTCTCGCAGTCAAGCTAGCTTTTGCCATTGCACTAACCTCCTGATGTCCGACCAGGATTAGCTAACCTTCGTGCTCCTCCGTTACTCTTTGGGAGGAGACCGCCCCAGTCAAACTACCCACCAGACAGTGTCCCTTACCTCGATTCAGAAGTATAGGTTAGAACATCAAACATTAAAGGGTGGTATTTCAAGGTCGACTCCACACACACTGGCGTGCATGCTTCTTTGCCTCCCACCTATCCTACACATTAAGGCTCAATGTTCACTGTCAAGCTATAGTAAAGGTTCACGGGGTCTTTCCGTCTTGCCACGGGTACACCGCATCTTCACGGCAATTTCAATTTCACTGAGTCTCGGGTGG
>NZ_LZHR01000087.1:0-2016 GCF_001690675.1 Gilliamella sp. Occ4-3 | reverse complement strand
TAATGTTGCTGGAGTATGTGTTCTTTCCGTTAAAATTAACCCGTCAATATTATAAGAAAGTAATGAGCGTAAACGTAACTCTTCTTTGTCAGCACTGTATCCGGTATGAGTGATCATGGTTTGATATCCTCTTACATCAGTCACCATCTCAATACCTTTTAAAATATCGGCGAAAACCTGATTGGTTAAAGAAGGGAACACAATACCAATGGCATTACTTTTAGCGTTAGACAGCATATCGGGAGCTTTATTAGGAATATATCCTAACTTATCTATTGCGGCTGAAATTTGTAATTGAAGTGGTTTAGATACAAGATTGGGATTGCGTAAAAAACGACTCACTGTCATTTTACTAATCCCGATTAAATTTGCAATTTCCTGCAAACTTGTTCGGCGTCTTTTATTATTACTCATGTTTGTTTTTCCGCTAGTCTTGGTTGCCAATCTATTGCTTTTTTACCTTGTTGCATAATAAGATCATTCGCTTTGGAAAAGTGCTTACAGCCAAAAAATCCACGATGAGCTGATAATGGTGATGGATGCACCGATGTTAATACATGATGTTTTTGGCGATTAATAAACTGCCCCTTTTTTTGTGCAGGAGATCCCCACAATAAAAAAACCACACCTTCAAGATACTCATCGATTGCCGCTATCACATTATCAGTAAAAGTTTCCCAACCTATTTTTGCATGAGAATGCGCTTGCCCCGCTTCAACAGTCAACACATTATTTAATAGTAATACACCTTGAGCAGCCCAAGAAGCTAAATAGCCATGAGAAGGAATTGTAAAACCATCAATATTGGTTGCCAGTTCTTTATAAATATTAACTAACGATGGTGGTGTCTTAACTCCGGGTAAAACAGAAAAAGAAAGACCGTGAGCTTGATTAGGACCATGATAAGGATCTTGCCCTAAAATCACCACTTTGATTTGATCAAATGGTGTAAAACGAAACGCATTAAACACATCATGCTGAGGCGGGTAAATTATCTTGCCATTAGCACGCTCAGTCTTTACAAATTGCATTATTTGTTGAAAATAAAGTTTTTGTTTTTCTGCACCAATAACTTCATGCCAAGTCAATTTTGTTGTCATATTTTGATATCACTCATCAATAATGCCAGTGTTTCTGGGCAATAACTAATATATTTCTACATAATAACCTATCACAAAAGAAAATAGAAATTAAAGGTATTACTTATCGAAGCAATAGTTTTTTTTGACTTTTATCAAATTTTTAAAGTGCTATATTAACCATAATTATTTTAGGGCAATAAGGCCCCGTTAGGAGGATTTAAAATGATTACAGGTATCCAAATTACTAAAGCAGACAACTCAGCACTTCTAAACTCTTTCTGGTTATTAGACGACTCTACAAAAGAAGCTCGTTGTGTAGCTGCTAAATCAGTTTATAAAGAAGATCAAATCATTCCTACTGCAGAACTTGGTCAATTCGAATATCGCGAAGTTCCATTAGATGTTGCTCCAACTGTAAAAGTTGAAGGTGGTCAACATTTAAATGTGAACGTTCTTCGTCGTGAAACTTTAGAAGACGCTGTAAAACACCCAGAAAAATACCCACAATTAACAATTCGTGTTTCTGGTTATGCAGTACGTTTTAACTCATTAACAGCAGAACAACAACGTGATGTTATTGCTCGTACGTTTACAACTAAAATTTAATAAAATAACAAAAGTTTTTAACCCAGCATTTGCTGGGTTTTTTATAATAAATAAGATATTTATTCCGAATTTAATTTTTCATCTTATCAGATTAACTATTTTATCCTAGTGATGTTAAATATTTCAGCAATACTTCTGTTAATTTCGATGCGTTAGTCCTTTTTATGTAGTTGACATTAATATAAAAAAAAGAATTTTCTTGCCTAGATTACACCATGAAGTGCAATTCTTCTTAACTCCTTAGAATAAAAATCGGCAGGGCTTTTAAACTTATGCCGTTTTCTTGGGCGTGTGTTCAATAGATATTGTATTTTCTTTATCTGTTTGT
>NZ_LZHR01000086.1:0-908 GCF_001690675.1 Gilliamella sp. Occ4-3 | reverse complement strand
TTTTATCAAGATATTTACGCCCTTCATCCGTTAAATTATAGCGGTATAGTGGCTTGTCGCCATCGTGACCGACTAGCTCTTCAGTAAATAATCCCTCTTTGGCATAGAGTGCTAATCGTTCATTTAATTTATTATTAATATAAATAGGATCGCGATAGTGCATATCTTTATGATACCCTGGCATATATTTAATAGTATAGGGGTACATATCCTGATAAATTTTACCCACCCGCAGGCAAACTGCTCTATTGCCGGTAGGGTTAATACGATCATTTTCTTCCTGTATGCGGTCTTTATACATGTAATTATTACAACTTTTTAGTAAAAATATAATTAGTGCGCTACTGATGAGTAATGCAATGATGGTTAGTTTTTTTGTCATGATTATTGCCTATTAATAACCCCATGATTTACGTTTATAAAACATAGTGGCCACTTTTACCGGCCGTCAAACGTAGCTCACCATCAGGCCCAAAACTGTAATAATGTATAGCCCTCGGGCTCCCCCCTAATACGGCTTTCCCTAAACCGCCATAACCTTTATACAGACTATAAATATCTTTATTTTTTATCCAGTTTGGCACGTTTTCCATATGGTAATAAAAAGTCACCATTCTCATCCCTTGCATTTGATCATCAACCTCATCAATTTTTTCAACCACCACTTTTCCAAAACAGAAATTTGTTGCACTCCATTTTTTATCAAGATATTTACGCCCTTCATCCGTTAAATTATAGCGGTATAGTGGCTTGTCGCCATCGTGACCGACCAGCTCTTCGGTAAATAATCCCTCTTTGGCATAAAGGGATAGTTTTAAGTTAAGTTCGTTATTAGCAGCGATTTTGTCATAAGGATCGTTAGGATCTATTTCCCCTTCAAGATAATGAATGGTATAGGGGTACATATC
>NZ_LZHR01000085.1:0-2887 GCF_001690675.1 Gilliamella sp. Occ4-3 | reverse complement strand
CACACCGTGGTAAACGCCCTCCCGAAGGTTAAGCTATCTACTTCTGGTGCAACCCACTCCCATGGTGTGACGGGCGGTGTGTACAAGGCCCGGGAACGTATTCACCGTGACATTCTGATTCACGATTACTAGCGATTCCGACTTCATGGAGTCGAGTTGCAGACTCCAATCCGGACTTAGACGTACTTTGTGAGGTCCGCTTACTCTCGCGAGGTCGCCTCCCTTTGTATACGCCATTGTAGCACGTGTGTAGCCCTGGTCGTAAGGGCCATGATGACTTGACGTCGTCCCCACCTTCCTCCGCTTTATCAACGGCAGTCTCCTTTGAGTTCCCGACCTAATCGATGGCAACAAAGGATAAGGGTTGCGCTCGTTGCGGGACTTAACCCAACATTTCACAACACGAGCTGACGACAGCCATGCAGCACCTGTCTCACAGTTCCCGAAGGCACTCTCGTATCTCTACAAGATTCTGTGGATGTCAAGACCAGGTAAGGTTCTTCGCGTTGCATCGAATTAAACCACATGCTCCACCGCTTGTGCGGGCCCCCGTCAATTCATTTGAGTTTTAACCTTGCGGCCGTACTCCCCAGGCGGTCGATTTATCGCGTTAGCTTCGGAGCCCATCACTCTAGGCAACAAACTCCAAATCGACATCGTTTACAGCGTGGACTACCAGGGTATCTAATCCTGTTTGCTCCCCACGCTTTCGCATCTCAGCGTCAGTATCTGTCCAGAAGGCCGCCTTCGCCACCGGTATTCCTCCACATCTCTACGCATTTCACCGCTACACGTGGAATTCTACCTTCCTCTACAATACTCTAGTTAACCAGTTTTAAGTGCAATTCCTAGGTTGAGCCCAGGGCTTTCACACCTAACTTAATTATCCGCCTACATGCCCTTTACGCCCAGTCATTCCGATTAACGCTCGCACCCTCCGTATTACCGCGGCTGCTGGCACGGAGTTAGCCGGTGCTTCTTCTGTGATTAACGTCAATTAATAAACCTATTAGATTCATCACCTTCCTCATCACCGAAAGTACTTTACAACCCGAAGGCCTTCTTCATACACGCGGCATGGCTGCATCAGGGTTCCCCCCATTGTGCAATATTCCCCACTGCTGCCTCCCGTAGGAGTCTGGACCGTGTCTCAGTTCCAGTGTGGCTGGTCATCCTCTCAGACCAGCTAGAGATCGTCGCCTTGGTGAGCCTTTACCCCACCAACTAGCTAATCCCATATGGGTTCATCAAATGGCGCATGGCCCGTAGGTCCCATGCTTTGGTCTCTCAACTTTATGCGGTATTAGCAGTCGTTTCCAACTGTTGTCCCCCTCCATTCGGCAGATCCCCATACCTTACTCACCCGTCCGCCACTCGTCATCAAGTGCAAGCACTCATGTTACCGTTCGACTTGCATGTGTTAAGCCTGCCGCCAGCGTTCAATCTGAGCCATGATCAAACTCTTCAATTTAAAGTTTGATGCTCAATAACTGTCTCTGACATATTCAAATGAATCTTCAGTGTCACTTATCAAGACTTAATTTTTTTAGTCCGTAGACTTTAATCTTTTGTCTCGCAAGTGCCCACACAGATTGTCTGTTTCTTATTTTTAAAGAGCTGACAGCTTATGTTCCTTATCAACTTTTTGTTGATTTAGTTCGCTGTCTCAAGGGTTGCGTATACTACGCTAACCTTTTTTATTCGTCAAGATCTTTTTTAAAATTTTTGTTCTCACTTAATCACTAACTTTCCGTCTGCTTGTCGCTGACTGCGTGTCAGTGGGTGCGCATTATAGGGGCTTAAAAATTTCGTGCAAGTGTTAATTGCAATTTTTTTTTCGTTTGCATTTTATTTGTTCAAATCTACATGTTTAATATATTCGGTATAAACAAAATAAACGTAATTTGCTATAGAAAAAACAATTTATTAAGTTAATTTATATGGAAAATATAAAGAACCTCATATTTTTAACATAAATTTAGAATATTAATTTACATTCTAAGTTTTAAATTTAATAAAAATATTTCAAAACACCAAGCCAGATAATAGATGATATTATCTAACGAATTGCCCCAATAAGATATTTTGCTTTATTTTTGAAAACTAGCGTTATTATTTTAGCGATGATGACACTTACGATTAAAGTTGACACTAAAAAGATTACAGCTCCCAATGATGCTAACCAACCATTGTCGGTTTTAATTACATAACCTAGAGAAGAAATATACAATAATTGTTCAAGTTCTAAAACAATAATTTCATGAATAAAATAGATAGGAAAACTGATATTTGCCATATAAGAAAAGAATTTATATAACTTTCCCTCATTTGTTTTATGATTCAGCCCATCTAAAAAATAAAGCGCTAATATAAATAAAATGATTTTTTGTAATGTATCATAATAAAGTTTTTCTACACCTAAATGATTCATATAGCGATAAGCAAATGGAACAAAAAAACATAAACCAAAAAGAAACACAACTAAGAATAAATTATCTTTAACTGTTTTGATAATAATTTGATAATTTTGTTTTATCATCATGCCAATTAAATAAACTGGTCCATAATGCAACAAATTTAAAATAGGTTGAGTAAAATCAGGTTTAGTAAATACCACAACCCAAAACATAGCAATCAGACCAGCTACAATTAAATTCTTTTTCGACCAAAAATATAATAAAGGAGCCATTAAATAAATAATGATAATCATCGGGATAAACCACAATGGTAGCAGTTGTGTTCCCGTCAGCATCATCCTAACTATTGAACTAACAACACTAGTTTCAGTCGATGAAAACCAAGGTAAATTAGATAAATACTGATAATGAAAAAAAACAAAGCAAAAAATAGATACTGAAATATAAGGACAAACAACAGTTTTAAACTT
>NZ_LZHR01000084.1:0-3036 GCF_001690675.1 Gilliamella sp. Occ4-3 | reverse complement strand
AAAGTATGTAAATTATTCAGTATCATTAAAAATAATCAAATTTACTTAAACTGAAATTTTCGCTAACATATTGAAGTTAAACTATCTATAATTTTCAATCCATATAAAATATGGTTGTAGCTTCATATTGAAAAAAACTTCAAATAATCTGATTAATAAAAATGAAATATATACTACTTGCTTTACTTTTAATCCCTTCTTTCCCTGTATTTAGTGCTATCTATAGGACTACCCATAATACTACCTATGCTTATAAAGGCTATATTGAGAATAAAGAAGTAACGCTATATTTGAGCCCCTATTTGAAAGTTTTTTGGGTTTATAAAGATGATCACAAACAGATACAACATGCTTTATCCTATGAATGTCAGTTAATGAACTCATGCGATAAAGTTAGCCAGCAAAACAGTTTAAAACTTTATGATGATAAAGATATTTATTTGGATGAAAATGATAATCATCCAAAAATTAAGGATTCAATTAGTTACTTTAACTTTAATCATAATGGGCAAACACAATTTAATCAAAAATTAGTTGGTTATTGGTTTGATGGCAAAAAAAATCAACAATATCCAATAAAATTGCAAAAAGAACTTGAAATAATTGATGAAGCAGATGCTGAATTTAATCGCCTTGAATTATTACAAACGAATTCATCAGATAAATTTTATTTTACTGCGGTATTATCAAAAAAGAAAAAAGAAAAAATTAAACTAGTTGGTGTTAATGTTTATGACAAAAGTAACCACCAATTAATGCAAAAAATACAAAATTTACATTATAGCTACAACCAATTTGACAGCATTTATCTAGAGGATATCAATTTTGACGGCAATCTTGATTTAGCCATTAAAAAATATGCCTCAAGTGCCAGAATAGGAGCAAATTATGACTACTATATCAATGACAAAGGTAAATTTGTAGCCACAAACTTGTGGGGTAGCGATATCGATTTTAACCCAAAAGATAAATCCGCCACAGGTAAAAAAAATTGTTATAATTATAATGAAAAACAGCAAAGAATCTTGACAACAATACAAAGTATTTATCATTATCAAAAATACAAATATATCAATATAAAAAATAGCTGTCAGTTTAAAAACATTGATACCCAAGAGCACAGAAAATGTAATGAAGAAGAATATAACGCTTGTTTGTTAAACCGAAATAATATTGATCGAGAAAACCCGCATGTAATTGGTGAAGATAATATATTGTATAAAAATATGGTATGGTACAAAGATAAATTCATTGATGGCGTTGTAGATGATGAATGATTATGATGTGGTTTTAGCTAGCAATAGTCTTATATAATCGTTATTTAGTATAATAACTCAGTCAAGTTATTTACAATATAAAAAACACTTTTTACTAACTATTTCGCCAAGTTTTTACTGCATATTAACACTGCTATTTATTCACGCCATGAAGCACAACTATTCTCGATTTAATGTTTAGTTTGATGCTGATCATTATCAGCATCAAATTATGAATTATCCTTTACAAATTGCATACCCTAAACGAGAATCTTCAGCTAAAAAGAAACCAATAAACCCATCATGGCTATGCACAACAGAATACACCCCAGGTTCACGAGCATTTATAGTCCAATATCTGGTAATAAAATGATCTGGATTTAATTCTTGCCATTCTGAATCAGGATAAGAAGATTTAGTTGTCCACCCCCATTCACCCAAAATAGAGTCTCCTATGGCGCGTGTGTAACTATTAGAAATTGTCA
Organism: Gilliamella sp. Occ4-3; assembly: GCF_001690675.1. NCBI lineage: Bacteria > Pseudomonadati > Pseudomonadota > Gammaproteobacteria > Orbales > Orbaceae > Gilliamella > Gilliamella sp. Occ4-3. Next base: position 1,295 of record NZ_LZHR01000084.1, on the reverse strand, counting down.
ATTTATCTTTATCTAATTCTGCTGTTTGGCCTTTATATCGTGGAGAGTTTGTCAATTGCTCTCGACTCATCATATTTTGTAAACCGCCACAGCGTTGTTGTACAGCATTAAACGATCCTCTAAAATTTTGCGGCACCCCCCAAATAGAAGTTGGGTTAAAACGGTAATCATGAATGACAGAATTATCTCTTTTTAAAGTTGCCCTCACTGTGACAGTTCCAGAGGGTTTACTATTAAGTTTTACTACACCATTTTGATCAATTGCAACACCTCCTCCTGGGTTATTGATCACTTGATAATGGTAATCCTCTTGTGCTCCTGTCATCACTAATTGAAATTTAGCACCTGGAAACCCTGTTGTTGGGAAAGTGTTTGATGAAACTATTGGCTGTGCTTTAAAACCATAATTAGGTACGTAATCTTGAGTATAACCACCACCAACTTGAGGGTGGCGATTAGCATATTCAGGTCGATTAAAATAATATTCATCTGTTTTTAAATCAACTCCAATCCATTGGTGTTCTGGATGAACAATAATAGAATTGGGTTTGGCATAACATAGTTCTGATTTTGGTGCGATTTGGTAGGTTTTAGACAAAGTTAATTGCTTGCTTTCTTTTGGAATACCATACTCAGAATAGGTTTTTACTTTTGTTTCAATTATCAATTTTAATGGCATTGAAAAGCCACTACCACAACCTATAATTTTTTTATTATCATTACCTATTATTCTTACACCATTATTGTCATACCACCAATAATTAGTCGATTCAACTTTAAACGGCTTTTGTGGATCGGCACTATCACCATCTATATCGCTGTAATTTTCAACTTTATCTAAGTTTGTTGAAGTATAAATCGCCACTTTAAAATCGTTAAGCGTTAAATTACCATCAAATTCTTTCACTTCACTAGATTTTATAGTGCCACTCGCCTCACTGTAAAAAACACCGTTGACAGTAAAACCATGTTTATCTGCACTCGATAACGCCACCACTTGCGGTGCATTCCCTGTAATAACCTGACTCGAAGTTGCTGTTAGTATTGCATTAGCTGAACCAACATGTATCCATTGTGATAATAAGATTAAACCCATTATTTGAGCAAGTTTCGGTTTTGAGTGAGCTGTGAGTGTCGTTATTTTGACAACAAAGTGAGAGTGAGATTTACAATGGAAGTGTTTAAAACAGAAAGATAACAGTAAAAATAAAACGTTTTGCCGTAATATTAAAGGTGAAATAAAACGATTAACAAAATGCCCGATGCCCGATGCCCGATGCCCGATGCCCGATGCC
>NZ_LZHR01000083.1:0-9761 GCF_001690675.1 Gilliamella sp. Occ4-3 | reverse complement strand
TTCAGCTTCTTTTAAAATAGCGACGATTTGATGTTCAGTCATTTTTTTCATAATTAAATCCCCTTTTACTTTTATCATAGATAATTTTCTACTTTTTTGCTGTACTATTTTAGGGGATAGTTACACTTTAAAATTTGGCTCTTATGAAGACATGAAGTATATAAGTAATATTAATTCAAAAGTAAGCGAATATATTGAAAAAATATTTTTAAGTTAAAAAGAAAAACTGAAATTAAATTAGGTTGGCTAATAGTACTACCACTATGATGCTGAACACCACCTGAGCAAAGTCCGCATAGAACGACTGTCCAGAAGAACTGCCCGATGCGAACGGCGAAATACTGAGGAAATGCAGTTTTCAGTTATGGGGCAAGGGTATTCAGGAAATTGAGTATGAATTAATATAGCAAGATTTTATTAGATATCAGAGATAGTATTTAGATAAGGACTGGATTACATTATAACACTGAAAGACCGCATGAGGCATTAAATAACATAACATCGATTGGGTATAAAACACCAAAACAAGCAGCTTAATTTTCTACGTAAGTTGTGTACTAAGTCTAGAGGTATTTACAAATTTATTTTCTGAAAAGAGCTGGTATTCCTGAAAAAAAAACAGATAGATTTTATAAAAAATTAGCAAATGTTGTTAATGGAGATATCATGCAACAAGTATATGAACTTATACCTTCATCAAATGAAAATAGTGGTATCAAATTTGGAGGAGGTGCATTTATTGATGGCAAGTGGCCCCAAAATCCATTAGGTGAAAATTTAACATTATTATTCACAATTGATAATGATAAATTATCTGATTCTATTAGTGGAATTAATCTTCCTAAAGATAAATATATTTCCGTATTTTCAACTTATAATGAAAATAGATATTTCTTAGACGATATTGTTTATTTTGGTGATGATGCAGAACTCGATCACTTAAAATCAGGATTTACAAGAGTAACGTTAACAGGCATATCAAAGCTATGCGAAAATAGTAATAGCCTTGCTCCTCAATATCTTGAATTAAAAAAAACACAATTAAAGAATAGTGATTATCCAACATTTTCTTTTTTGTCAAATAAAATACCCAAGGGAATTGTTGCTTGTGAAAAATTAATGCAACAATATGATTTTATTGGTCAATTATATTCATCAGATATTCCAGTTCATGATGGTGGAGCATTATTTTTATCTGATGCTATTGGGTATTTATTTTTAAAAAAGAAAATTGATGATTTTAATAATGCGGGTCTTTTTTTTGTTCAAATGGCATAATTATTTTAACATAACTATCTGACAGCATCGAAAAGTATTATACCCTCTCTGGTGCTAAATACCAGTTTAAAAACGGTCGCAGAATCCGTTAACTGATAATGATGGCAATAACATTCACAATATACGTGTTCCAAATGAGCGCAATACTCGAGAGCTAATTGAAGATATTTTTGGTGAAGGTTTTTCACATAATAAACTACCCCCTAAAACTGTAAACTGAGGCTATGAATATCATAGAATTCCAGAATCTACAGTTCCAATGATCTTCAACACATAAAATGGTATGACTGGCAGACTAAATAAGGGGCAGACGGACATGTATTTTATGATATATGGAATTAATTTATGGACCTATTATTTTCGACATATACCAATTTTTTTGGTACAAACATTGAGAACGATAAAGCAATAGAAATTAAAAAAGTTATTATTCATACTTTCAGAAAACCTTTTGTTAAAAAAGATATAAAGACTCATGGTCCTTTATGGAATCAGTATATAGCGCCAAAAGGGGCGATTGATATTACTAATCTTGATATAGATAAAAATATACAGGGTTATGTATTAGTCGATGGAAAAGGAAAAAATATGTACTTATTTTTATCTTCTTTGAAAAACTTTTTATCATATCTTGAAAATAGAAATGATGGTTTATTTCCTGCTATCTATTTTGTTAATAAAGACTTTACCTTTTGTCTTGGAGAAAATGGCGAAAGAGGAACAATGCAACCTATTTATGTTTATAAAGGAGGGGAAATCTAATAAAATATCGATACATGTGCCAAATAAAGAGAAATAGCAAACAATTGAAGGGCTGAGCCTAATCGTTTCTCAAGAGCTAGATTTAAGTATAAGGGTGATGGATATCAAATATATGGACATGGCACGGATTTTTCCGCGGAAGCCAAATGGCTAACATCTAACTTAGCAAATGGTCTAATGGCTTGTATTACCAATACCTTAAATAAGCAGAATCATAGAACTGATGTAATATGGGAACCTTTTCGTAGTGACAATAATGGGGCTCAGATTTTATTAGATGGATCAGGATATTAATTTATGAACGAGAATATACTATACAATTTTTTGAAAAATAAACCATCCCTTTTAGATTATGATGATGAACTAAAGCTAATAGGTATTATGACTAAACTATCTATGAGTTGGCTCATTAAAAATAAATGTAAATACCCCAAACTTAGTACACAACTTAAGTAGAAAATTAAGCTGCTTGTTTTAGTGTTTTATACTCAATCGGTGTCATGTTATTTAGTGCTTCATGTGGTCTTTCGGTGTTATAAATCGTTAGCCATTCTTCGGTTATTCTCCTTGCTTGTGCTAAGTTGTTAAAAAGATATAAATCGAGTACTTCAGTACGATAGTTACAGCATTCCCACAGTATTTCACCGTTGGCATCGGTTAGCTCTTCCGGACAACCGTTCAGGTCGGTATGGAAGTACATGACTCTTTCTGGGTCATTACCTCGTTTATCTATCCGCGCCAGTGGTTCGTAGCTGTTCTGGTCGGTATAGATATACAGGCTGGTAGGATGATTCGGACCAGTTTCCTGAATCATTCTTAAGCCGTCCCACAGGAAGCGGGTACGGTTGTAGGGTTGGCCTTCGCGATCTATCTGATGCTTTTCAATACGCCGGCCAAGAGCATCGTAAACGTAGCCGTAGGCTGGCTGCGGTCTGTTTGTTCGATGCGTACTTCGCTCAGGCGATGTTCGGCGTCGTAGTGGTAGTGCTGGGTGTTACCGGTGGTTTTTGGTCTTGGTAGGGCTGTAGATGCTTTCAGAATATGTAATTATTTATTTGTTTCAAAACTGGTAATCCATACACGGGTGGGTATAAGCAGGTATTAAATTGATTAACAGATACCGTTTGATGTAAAAACCAGTAGAATTTTTATTTAATCTCAGCATTTTTGTGCTGGTTTCAGGGTATAGCACAAGTACTACTCCTGAAATAAATAAAAGCTGGAAAAAGCATAATACTCTTCCCAGCATGGTTTCAGATATCCTTTAATAATTCTTTTCTAATATTATAGTCACCCAATGGAGCTACACGAGGTAGGGATTCGGCTTCTTTTCCAGATATAGGAATTTCATTTTCCCAAATATCCATTTTTTTACACCACGGTTCTTCTCCATAGGTGAAATATACGCCATTCATATCGGTAGGCACATAGTTTTGTTGATGCCCGATTATTCTCCAGTCACTACCTTTTTCTATTTTCCTATCAAATAATGAGTAGCTGTCTAATATCACTGGTTCAATCAATCGCCGGGCTTGTTTGATTTCTGCCTCAGATATATCAGGAGAATTAGAAATGTTATCAAACAGCTCGGCAACATGACCAATAAAAATTTTGATAATAATTCTGCCAAAACAATATCTCTGTTCATCCAGCTTAAAGCAGAATATGTCTCCTGCCTTGATAAACCGTAGCATGGTGCGTGGTTTTTTATCCCAACCCCATAGTTTGAAATCACTCATCAGCATTTTCCTTTTCCTATACGACCATTCATACTATTGCCTTTCTTACTATGATAAGCTTCTTTGAATGCCTTAGCTCTGTCATCAGTGCGATTATGGTCAAATGAGTTATATTTATTTCCTCTATTTGTAGAAGAAATTTCCTCACCTATGGTACCGGTTCTGGTTTCGTGTATTTCAATATAGTATTGTTCGTACCCTCTGGCCTGACCATAGGTTACATTTTTTTCTATTACTTCCATTCTTCCTGACGTTAATCTTCCCGTATTTCGATGTTCTCCTGCTCTTCTTTCAAGATCATTGGTAATGCCAATGTAATAAGGCTTTGTTGCGCCAGGGTCATATAGTGCATAAACATAATATCCCTCAGCATTAACGGACGTTAAGCCTAACGGATCCACCCAAGTCAACCCATTAGGTGCATACTGATACAGATTAAAACCACCAGCTAAACCAATCGGGTCTGGCTGGGTAAATCTACCTATATCTGGATCATAGTACCTAAAAGTATTGTAATGTAAACCAGTTTCTCTGTCTAAATATTGTCCCTGATATCTGAGGTTTTGTTCTATGGATTCGTGTTCGATTTCATGAATCCGTTTTCCCCACAGCTGAAAGCTGCATTCCCACAGTATTTCGCCGTTTGCATCGGTCAGTTCTTCCGGACAGCCGTTCAGGTCGGTATGGAAGTACATGACCCTTTCTGAGTCATTACCTCGTTTATCTATCCGTGCCAGTGGTTCGTAGCTGTTCTGGTCGGTATAGATATACAGGCTGGTGGGGTGATTCGGGCCGGTTTCCTGAATCATTCTTAAGCCGTCCCACAGGAAACGGGTACGGTTGTAGGGTTGGCCTTCGCGGTCTAACTTCTGTTTTTCGATGCGTCTGCCAAGGGCGTCATAGAGGTAGCGGTATCGTTCAGTTTTGTTGAGCTGTTCGATGCGTACTTCGCTCAGGCGGTGGTCAGCGTCGTAGTGGTAGTGCTGGGTGGCGCCGATGGTCTGTTTACTGGCAGTTCTGCCGTGTTCATCATAGCGGTAGTGGTGACTTCTGAAATGCAGCAGCTGGTTACAGCGAATCAGGTTGTGGTTGCTTGTAGTCTTCTCTGTATTTGCTGTCCAGCAGGTTGGCAGCGGCATCGTATTGCAGGGTTTCCCAGTATCTCTGGTTGCGGCAGCCTTCGATTCTGCCGGTGCGATCATAGCGGTAATCGGTCTGACCGTGTTTGCTGTGTTTTTTGCTGACCAGCCGGTCTAGGTTGTCGTACTGGTAGCTGCGTTCGATGAGGATATCAGGCAGGATGGGATTCTGATTGCGCCGTATCTGTTTGCGTTGCAGCCGGCTGTTGCGGTCGTATTTGAACTGGGTGTTCAGGCGTCCTTGGGTGCGTGATATTTCGCGGTGCAGGTTGTCGCGTTCGATGTCGCTGATGATGTGGCCGTCGATGTTTATCTGGTGCAGGTGGCCGGAGCCGTAATAGAGGTTGTTGATGGTGCGCCCATCCGGCAGGGTGGTGGCGATGCGGTTGCCCAGTGGGTCGTAAGTAACTCTAGTTGTAGTTTTAAATCTATTTAGAAGAATTTATTATTCGCATCGTGATCAGTCGCATCACCACCTGTACCAGTAATTGATGTCATATTATCAACAGTCCAAAATCATCAATTAGGACTAGTAGTTATCTATATAGTCCTACTTCTACTTTCCATCTATCAAATTATCAAACGCTAAAATAAGATAATGATCGGGCTGGATGTAAGTCTGTATTATGACGATAAAATTAAAGGTTATAGACAAATTTTTGCTATTTAATTTACGTTTGAACTAGCTCATAAAATTCTAAAAATGAATGATCAAAATCAAGTGATAATATTTTATTTTTAAGTCTTTCTGAAATAATAATATTAAATGCCCCATCCCATTCATTTAAACAAAATGCATCTAAATGTTTAGGAATTTTATTTTCGTGGATAGCTGGTTTTAGAAAAAAACGCCCACGTTTTGATTCCCATTCTTTTGGAACATAGCCTGATGGCCATAAGTCTATTTCAGATAAATCCCAGTTAACACAATCAACACATTCAAAAGGGTACATTATTAAATATGCTTTTTCTGGCTTCTCACTATCAGAAATAGGAATTAATTTAACACCATTACCCGATATATTGTTTATCCTATTAATTTTACTATCAAAAAGGAGATATTTAGCTCCAATTGTACTTATTGGTGAGAAATAACCATCCCTTAATTTTTTAAAAAAAAGTTTTTTGTTTGTAGGTATTTTTATTAAAGACAAAAAATCAACGGGAATTACATTACCTCCATCATCAATCAACTCATCACGTGGAATAATACATCCTCTCCACTTTTTGCTGTTAACATTTGGATTTAGTTTAAAGTATTTCATTTATTAGTCACTCTTAGTTAATATTTTATTTAACCATGAATTTGGGGTCACAGCTTCTTTACCAAGTTCTGCTAAAGCTTCTTTAAATGCTTCTGGACTTTTATCACTAGCTTGTTTTAAACGTTTATATATTTCTTGATGCATTTCTTCTGGGTGTGGACCTTTATGTCCTGGAACATCTATTTTATTTAATGGATCATTAAGAACATCTTTTCGCCAATTTCCATTCTTAAATTTACCCAGTCCATTCTTTTTAAATAGGTCTCTAAATAGATCAGACCAATAAGAGTGTTTGTTTGTGGCAAGATGATGGGTCGGCGCACAAGCAGAAAGTCCCAACGGATCAATCCAAGTCAACCCATTAGGCGCATACTGATACAGATTAAAGCCACCAGCTAAACCAATAGGATCAGGCTGGGTAAAGCGGCCTATATCCGGATCATAATACCTGAAGGTATTGTAATGTAAGCCGGTTTCTCTGTCTAAATATTGTCCCTGATATCTGAGGTTTTGTTCTATGGATTCGTGTTCGATTTCATGAATCCGTTTTCCCCACAGCTGAAAGCTGCATTCCCACAGTATTTCACCGTTTTCGTCGGTAAGCTCTTCCGGACAGCCGTTCAGGTCGGTATGGAAGTACATGACCCTTTCTGGTTCATTACTTCGTTTATCTATCCGCGCCAGTGGTTCGTAACTGTTCTGGTCGGTATAGATATACACGCTGGTGGGGTGATTCGGGCCGGTTTCCTGAATCATTCTTAAGCCGTCCCACAGGAAGCGGGTACGGTTGTAGGGTTTGCCTTCGCGGTCTAACTTCTGTTTTTCGATGCGCCTGCCAAGGGCGTCATAGAGGTAGCGGTATCGTTCGGTTTTGTTGAGCTGTTCGATGCGTACTTCAGTCAGGCGGTGGTCGGCGTCGTAGTGGTAGTGCTGGGTGGCGCCGATGGTCTGTTTACTGGCAGTTCGGCCGTGCTCGTCATAGCGGTAGTGGTGACTTCTGAAATGCAGCAGCTGATTACAGCGAATCAGGTTGTGGTTGCTGTAGTCTTCTCTGTATTTGCTGTCCAGCAGGTTGGCAGCGGCATCGTATTGCAGGGTTTCCCAGTATCTCTGATTACGGCAGCCTTCGATTCTGCCGGTGCGATCATAGCGGTAATCGGTCTGGCCGTGTTTGCTGTGTTTTTTGCTTACCAGCCGGTCGAGGTTGTCGTACTGGTAGCTGCGTTCGATGAGGATATCGGGCAGGATGGGATTCTGATTGCGCCGTATCTGTTTGCGTTGCAGCCGGCTGTTGCGGTCGTATTTGAACTGGGTGTTCAGGCGTCCCTGAGTGCGTGATATTTCGCGGTGCAGGTTGTCGCGTTCGATGTCGCTGATGATGTGGCCGTCGATGTTTATCTGGTGCAGGTGTCCGGAGCCGTAATAGAGGTTGTTGATGGTGCGCCCGTCCGGCAGGGTGGTGGCGATGCGGTTGCCCAGTGGGTCGTACACCATTGGTTGACGTTTAGACGGTCACGTAACGTTAATATCCTTATTTTATTTTAATATTGCTATTAATAGCAGTAATTTAGTATGGCCGAAGCATTTGTTATGGTCTTCTGGTTAGGTAAAGCTTACTTTTACAGCTGTGCTAGTAACCTTTATTGTTTCGCTATTTTAAAACTATTGTATTGTATATACCCATAATGATTCTTTTTTTGTTTTAAAAAAATTAGAGGAAGAAAAGTCGATATCATTCTTTTTTGAATATGAAAGTAATAGATCATAGGTAACCCTATCTCTAATTCGCTTTTTATTATAATGTTCTTTGTCTTCAAACCACAAAAGATCACCTTTTTCATAAAAAAGCCATTTATCTTCTTTCATTGCCCTAACTAAGCGGACAGTTTCTCCAGAATCGGTAAAACTCATCTCTATTAAAGGGTAAGCTCCACTTAGTATCCTAAATGATAGATAGCTTGAATGGTTTGCTTCCGTTATACAATAAAGTAAGGAATCCCAACCATCAGATGAATTAGATACAAAGATTAGTTTATTATCATTCACACATGAATAATAAAAAGCTCCTACTGGTGGTAGAGCACCACCTTTTTGAATATTCAAATGTATTTCTTCAATTAGTTTTCTACTTTTTTGAGGCTTATACGGCCAGTTTAATCCATTTTGAATAATACTTTCAATCTCTGTGAGATTACTATTAACTATGGAAAACGCTAACATCTTATTCATATATTGAAAAGCCATTTAAAATATTTCCTGAATCGTCAATTAACCAAAATGTATTTCTGGCATTAGGATCAAGTCTTGGAATTGTATTCTGATGTCCATGACTACCCTTTAATGTTGTATCCACTTCAATATTATGGTGTTTACCACCTAAATCAAATTGAATATCTGGCCTATTTTTACCAACTTCATTACCTTTAATATCTACTTGACGTTGATTTTTTCGGATGTTTCTAGCACCTAGATTTTTAGCATTCTTAATAATATTGTCAATAAAATTATTATGAGCTAATCCACCGTGTTTTTTTCCATTACCATTATTTGGACAAGCAGCCCATCCCCATGGATCGACCCAAGTAAACCCATTAGGCGCATACTGATACAGATTAAACCCGCCCAGCAGTCCAATCGGATCTGGCTGAGTAAATCTACCTATATCCGGATCATAATACCTGAAAGTATTGTAATGTAAGCCGGTTTCTCTGTCTAAATATTGTCCCTGATATCTGAGGTTTTGCTCTACTGATTCATGTTCGATTTCATGAATCCGTTTTCCCCACAGCTGAAAGCTGCATTCCCACAGTATTTCACCGTTGGCATCGGTAAGTTCTTCCGGACAGCCGTTCAGGTCGGTGTGGAAATACATTGTAACTATCCCCTAAAATAGTACAGCAAAAAAGTAGAAAATTATCTATGATAAAAGTAAAAGGGGATTTAATTATGAAAAAAATGACTGAACATCAAATCGTCGCTATTTTAAAAGAAGCTGAAGCAGGTATTCCTGTCAAGGAACTCTGCCGTAAATATGGCATGGGTAATTCAACTTTTTATAAATGGCGGGAAAAATACGGCGGAATGGAAACTTCGGATATCAAACGCTTAAAAGAGCTGGAGGCTGAAAACCGCAAACTTAAGCAGATGTTTGCCGAGCTTAGCTTAAAATCACAGCTTCAGGAAGAAATCATAAAAAAGCTTTAGTGCCCACAAAGGCACGTAAAACGTGGGCACAGCAACTACAACAAAATCATTCAGTTACTATTGCTATGAGTTGTGCCATTGTTGGCTTAAGCCGTTGTGCTTACTATTATCAACCTAAGTTACAGGATGATTCGGTGATTGTTTCGGTATTGAATGCTATCACAGACCGGCATTTACGCTGGGGCTTTCCTAAATGCTTTAATCGTATCAGAAAGCTCGGCTATCAATGGAACCATAAGCGTGTTTATCGGGTGTATTGTGAATTAAAGCTTAATCTCAGAGTAAAACGAAAAAAACGCATTCCTCCACGATGCCCGGAAAAGCTATTGGTGCCTAATAAACAAGGTGAATGTTGGTCAATGGATTTTATGAGT
>NZ_LZHR01000082.1:0-1143 GCF_001690675.1 Gilliamella sp. Occ4-3 | reverse complement strand
AGTCGGGCCGGTTTCCTGAATCATTCTTAACCCGTCCTACAGGAAGCGGGTACGGTTGTAGGGTTGGCCTTCGCGGTCTAACTTCTGTTTTTCGATGCGTCTGCCAAGGGCGTCATAGAGGTAGCGGTGTCCTCTGAATTTGAGTAGCTGGTTACAGCGGATTAGGTTGTGGTTGCTGTATTTTTCTCTGTGTTTGCCTGTCCAATTATTTTTTGCTAGTACACTTCTAATTAATTCAAGTTTGACTGGCTCTTATTCGTTAAAAGCATCTACCCTTGAGCCATTGCTAGACCCATAATACTTTCTGTTTTATCTAAGTCATCCTCCTAAATAAATACAAAATAATTCCTCACATTGGATTTTTAAAAATATATTTAATCAATCATAAATAGAATTGTTGATAACAATATAATTCAGTTAATAAACAGCTTTGAATTGACAGCTTTTTAGAACAGTAAACAAAATTTTAATTTCATATAGCGGATTAGAATATTTAAATTAAAACAGTAATAGATATATCTAATGCTTAGCTATTATCTTGCCTTTTCCAGATATTTAATCGTATTTACGATAGAATTCTAGTAATTATTACAATGGATATTTGTCCCAATTATTATCAAACTTATCATATACCTCTTTTTTATCAATACGCCACTCATATTTTTTGTAATGCAAGGTATAACGAAATTGACTTTTTGTACGATTTTGTTGTTGAGTGTAAATAACTACTTTATTCCCTTTGAGTTCTTCTATTTTTAATATTTCTTCATCTGGTGAGTACTCTGGTGGGTTTCCACAAAATAATGCTGCTTGCCGACCATATTTTCGTTCTTTTTTTGTACAAAATTTATTAAATATAAAATTCAAATCTTTAGTCATTTGTAAATAAGCATCTTCTGAAGAATCACTTTTTAATTTTGGATAGCAACGTATTTCCCAATGATTCATCGCAATAATGAATTCTTTTAATATGTTTTTCGCAATTTCAATATTCATTTAGTTTACCTAATTTTTAAAAACCTAGATTACACCATGAAGTGCAATTCTTCTTAACTCCTTAGAATAAAAATCGGCAGGGCTTTTAAACTTATGCCGTTTTCTTGGGCGTGTGTTCAATAGATATTGTATTTTCTTTATCTGTTT
>NZ_LZHR01000081.1:0-7978 GCF_001690675.1 Gilliamella sp. Occ4-3 | reverse complement strand
ATGAGTTGTGCCATTGTTGGCTTAAGCCGTTGTGCTTACTATTATCAACCTAAGTTACAGGATGATTCGGTGATTGTTTCGGTATTGAATGCTATCACAGACCGGCATTTACGCTGGGGCTTTCCTAAATGCTTTAATCGTATCAGAAAGCTCGGCTATCAATGGAACCATAAGCGTGTTTATCGGGTGTATTGTGAATTAAAGCTTAATCTCAGAGTAAAACGAAAAAAACGCATTCCTCCACGATGCCCGGAAAAGCTATTGGTGCCTAATAAACAAGGTGAATGTTGGTCAATGGATTTTATGAGTGATAGTAGCCGTAATCAACGTCGCTTTAGGACATTCAATGTTATCGATGACTTTAATCGTGAGGCGCTAGGGATTGATATTGCAGTAAGTTTACCAGCAGGAAGGATTACCCGTTACTTAGATAAACTGGCTGAATATCATGGATATCCATTAAAAATACGGGTCGATAATGGGCCAGAATTTACAGGAAAAACCTTTATAAACTGGGCTAAATCACATAATATAACCATTGATTATATCCAGCCTGGTAGCCCTTATCAAAATGGCTATATTGAACGATTTAATCGTACCTATCGTACTGAAGTACTCGATTTATATCTTTTTAACAACTTAGCACAAGCAAGGAAAATAACCGAAGAATGGCTAACGATTTATAACACCGAAAGACCGCATGAGGCATTAAATAACATGACACAGATTGAGTATAAAACACTAAAACAAGCAGCTTAATTTTCTACGTGAGTTGTGTACTAAGTTTGGGGCATTTACAACTTCGCTTTATTCTTGTAAAACTTACCGCAAGAGCCTTTTACTTCTCCGTTAACGCCAACCAATGGTCTATTACAGACAAATAAATCCAAGTCAACGTTGTACAAACAAGCTCCATTGCATTCTGGGCATTTAAAATCAGTTTTAATTAATTTGTGCTTCCTTGACATTGCTATCCACCTTGTTTAAATTATGCTGATTAATGTATTCTCTGCGTTGCTCTCTAACTATTGCTATTGCTCGCTCTAATTCTTGCTCTTTATCATCGTATCGTTTCAGTTGTTCTTTGTGTTCGTTGTTCATCATGCCACCTTTGATAATTGGTCTTTGTACCAATCAAATATTAATAAATCTGACTTAGACTGCTCGCTCCAATTGACGCCCTTCTCAGCTCCAAATGCATATGCTAACTCCAATAAATCACTCAATTCTTTTTTACTCATTCTTCTTGTTGATTGCCCCAAAACAATAAAACCTGTCCCATCCAAATTGGGGACCGTTTTTTGTCCTTTTAGTGTTGCTGTAAAAACGTGTTTCCATTCTTCTGGAGTTAGCGTTAATCCGTGCCAATTAACTTGTTTCGATATATCCGTTAATGTTGCCCACATGCGGGCGTTTTGCTCTAAAGTTCTAGTCATCTCTTGAATACAAACTACTAATGGATTTTTACTATCAACAGGTAATGAGCGAATAAAATTAATTAAATTGTTTTTTACTGTTTCGCTAACTAATTTAAATATTTTCTTATTTGCCATTACTTAGTTGCCCTCCAAATCACGAATCCCCAAAAAATAAACGCAGCTATTGCTACAATCGCTACATCACTCATCGTCTACTCCTCCGTCAACGCACAAACGCTTTTTATTTTCAAAAATATTCTCGTACTCATTAGCCTTTGCAATATCCTGCTCTAACGCATCTTTTTTGCCTGCCCTGATTCGATATTTCAGAATGTTACCAAGGCAAAAACCGCTAAATTGCTCAACTGTCATACAACGTGCGATAATATCGATAGATTCAACACCGCTGATGATTTGATAGTGTTTTGGATTTTTTACGTTGTTATTCATTTATTAATTACCTATGATTATTTTCGTACCATTCTTTTGTTGTAACTATGATGCGATGATTAGCTGTTTCATAAAAAATTACCCCGTTTTCATTAACCCTGTTTTTTATTGAGTCAAGAAATTTTCCAGCTTGTATCAACTCATTGTTTGAAAAGAATGAATTGATAATGTTAATGCCAGCTATTGAAACATTGACAGCTAACGCAATAACAACTAACCAAGAAACTAGCCAGTTCATAAGTTTTCTAACCATTGTCAAATCCTCACGCACTCAAATTATCGACAAATGAAGCTGTTGTAATTGCATCCAACTGGTTCTTAAGCTCCGCAATTTCTCTTTGAAGAACAATCACTTTTTCGCTATCAACTTCATGTTTTAATTTGTTATAGTATTTTTTAATATAATTTTTTGTTACTTGGTTGTAGTCACCTATCTCTTTCCCTAGTACATGTTTTTTATCAGTGATACAGTTGATAATGCTTCTTTTAATTTTTGGGTTGTGCACAAGGCTTTCTACAGCACCTAAGAATTCAATTTCTAAACCATTTTTTTTGATAACCGAAAAAGCGCACACCAATTCTTGATAATATTGTTCTCTATCAAAAATAAGCTCTGATAACTCCATATTTAAACCAGTGTTTTTGTCGAATACTTTTGCTTCCACTACTTTTTTAACTCTTGCCATTTTTGTATCAACTCCCTCAATTTTGTCTTATCTTCTTCTGAATAATTTTTTACTCGTTCTGCTAACTGCTGTTTAATCTTTGCCGTATTTGCTCCCCTGTTCTTTATATCTCTCACATAGTCATACGCTATTTTGTCGAGCATGTGATTAAGACCGAGTGGGCAGTGGTTAACTCTCCGCAACACAAGCTCTACCTGTTTTTAACATCTGCTTAATGCTAACAATATGCATCATGCTTTTACTTGATGCTCCCTGCTCAGTTTTGCATTCCAACATTGCAAACGTATTCTCTGGTTTTGGTAGATAATGATTAGCTCGCTCTTGTGTTAATAGCCCAGTAAAAACAGCGTGGTTTATAGCATCAGCACGCTTTGCTTTATCGCTACCAGGCGAAACAAACACTTCAACGGCACGTCCGTACATCATCGATTCGTCAACCATTCGCTCATATGCATCAATAAACGTTCGTCTTGCTCCAATTTTGTCGCCATTTCGGTAGACAATCTTAGCTTGTGCCCACGCTTTTGCTATTTCATTAGTCCAAACAACGGTATTGGTTTCATCGCTAGCAAGTATTGCAATCGACCATGCTTCATCTGGTGATAAATGATTACTTGAACCGCCTATTAGCTTGATTAAATCCGCAGGTTTCGGCATAAACTGGCTTTTACGCACCCAAGCATTAGCGGCAGCCTTTAACGATTGAATCGGATATTGCCCAAGTGTTGACCAGTAAATATTAACCTTGACTGTGCTTGCTTGCTGTCCGTAAACCTCAAGTAATCCACCAATAACCGCTAAAAATTCATCTGTAATCTTTGCCATGGTTAAGCCCTCATACTCTCTAAAACTGCCCTGTTACGCTCGGCAAGGGTCATGAATTTAGATGGTGGTTTATTTGATTTTTTATAACCGTTAGCATTGCGTAACCAGTTGTTAAAAGCCGCATTCCAATCAATATATTTTTTGCCATTCGCCAAGCAGTAATCCCTGAATTTAACAAACTCATTATCCAAATTGATGTTTTCATTCATCGCTATATCTCGATGATGATCGTTCGGTTTAAATTCATCAGGAAACTGACAAGGTCGCTTTGGCTGTTGCGATTTATTCGCAATAATATTTGTAGTATTCTCTGTAGTAGTCTTTGTAGTATTCTCTTGATATAACGAACTTGATTTTGTAGTCGTCTCGACATCTACATTGTAGAGATCGGGGTAACTACTTTTCATTTGTCGTGATGATTGAGTTATAGAGTTGGCGAAATCGCTTAAAACTTGATTAACTTTTTCATTATCAATCTTGTAAAAAGTCTTATGCTCTAACCTCTTTTCTGTAACAATTAACACGCCTTTTTCTTTTAGTTTTTTGATAGCCGTTCTTTGTTCGTTATGAGATAAACCAGTTTCATCTTCAAGCTCATCACGTGTTTTATACACACCTAAATCAGACGTAGCCTTGTCTTGCCAATAAAATAATTGTGAGAATAAAACAGCAGGACTCACACCACCCAGTGGCTTAGCTAGCTTAGGATAATAGGCATTCGGACGCCCTATTAGTTTTAATATTTCAACTGCGTTCATTGCTTACCCTCTTTCTTGGGAAAAGTTCTGGTAAATCAGGTCTAATATCGCAAGCTGCAACTTCCCCATTGGTTGCTTTTACTATCAAATGAACATGTTCAGGACTAACATCAGACAATCCGTGCAACCATTTCCACACTGATGTTTGAGTTTTTCCACATGCATCAGCTAATTTTTTCTGGCTTCCCGCAATGAAAATGGCTTTCTCAATTGCTTTATTTTTCATACGAACCTCTTTTAACAACTTATGTTGTAGATATTATATTTTGTTTTTGTTTGTGTCAACAACTTAAGATGTTTTACTTTATACAACTTTGGTTGTATTTTATTTAAATAAAAAAGGAGTTTAAAAAATGACATTAGCAGATCGATTAACCGCAATAATGAAAGAAAAAAAGATTTCTCAGGCAAAGCTAGGAGAGGCTATTGGGATGTCTCAAACCACTATATGGAAATTAATGACAGGTAAAACAAAATCAAATAGAAATCTGTTGAAGATCGCTGATTATTTAGGTGTTTCGGTGGAATGGTTAGCTAAGGGAGAAGGCGCTCAGCTTAAACAGCAAAAAGATGGAACGCCGATGAGCGAATTATCAACAAGAGAGGTGGATGAATGGGATGATAGAACTCCGCTGAATGAAGATGAAGTTGAAGTACCATATTTTAAATCAATCGAACTTGCAGCAGGACACGGCTGTTCAAACACGGAAGATCACAACGGCTATAAACTCAGATTTAGCAAATCTTTCTTTAGAAGAAAAAACGCACAAAAAGAGTTCGTTATTTGTTTCCCTGCTAAAGGAAATAGCATGGAACCCGTTATTCCAAATGGTGCAACGGTCGCTGTAAACACACTACAAAAAGATATTCATGACGGCGATGTTTATGCAATATGTCAAGATGGATTGTGTCGGTTAAAAAGATTGTATTTATTACCAGCAGGAAAAATTAGAATTGTTTCATACAACTCAGAGGAATATCCAGATGAAGTTGATGATGCAAAAAACATACAAATAATTGGACGGGTATTTCATTGTTCATTTGAAATGTGATCGAAGTTATTAAGAAAACATAGCTAACTGCTTTGGCTGTTTTGTGAAAAAGGGAAATAATACTTATACGGTACAGGATATAAAATTGAAAAAATTAAAACATGAAGAATGTATTCTTGCTAAAAAAAGAGAAGATAAACTAAATAGAAGGAAGCGTATTAAATTAGGGAAAGTAAGCAGAAAAAAACAAAAGAAGAATAAACAAACTTTTAATAATAACTATATCAGTTTTCCTGAAAAATTTTGTATATATTACGATCAAAGCTATAGACATAAAGGGAAAGAATATTATGATCAAAAAAAATTTATAAAAACCATGGGTGTTATAGAAAAAATAAAAAAATTTGTCCCAAAAGACTTGAATGATACATTAAAATTAAATTTCTCTTTATGTGAAAGAATTAGCGCAGCGGCATTATTGCTTTTATACAATGCCATAGAATCTTTTACAAAAGAATATAACAGAAAGGTTATCATCTACAGGCTTCCACGAGATACACATGCATCTCATTTACTCAAAAGATCTGGTTTTATAAAAATATGTAATTTACAGGAAAATGTTGCAGATTTTTCTTTAGATAAGGTACCTATAATAACAGGAATTGGCGGAGAGTACAGGGATAAAATTGTAGATTTCATACAAAATAAAATTTATGGAAACAACATGAGCAGTGAAACAGAATGGAGTTTTGGAGATGCCATTCAAGAAACATTCGCTAATGTTACAAGACATGCTTATCCAAACGAAGAAAATGAGGAGGATAAAAGGTGGTGGTTAATTTGCGATCTCTATGGGGATGATCTTAATCTTGCAATTTATGATAGTGGAATAGGAATACCAAATACTGTGGTAGAGAATAAATGGTTTAATAAAATCTTAAAAGTGTCAGCGCCTAAACTTAAAATTCAAAAATCTATTTTAAATGAAATTATAAATTCAACAAACATTAATAAAGTTTCTTTGAATAAATTGACAGAATGGCATAAAATATTTATAGCAATGCAGCCAGACGCATCATCAACCAAAGAATTAAAGCATGGGCAAGGTAGTAAAAGCATAAAGGCTTTAGTTGAGAAAAATAATGGCAAACTTACTGTTTACAGCAACAAAGGATTATATTTTACAAAAGATGGTAGTTCAAATGGAAGAGATTTAGAACACTCTATCTTTGGTACATTAATTCAGTGGAATATTAAGGTAGCAAAATGAGCATAAATAGTTCTAAGATTATATCTGTTGTAAAAGACTTTAGCACATCCCCTTATGGGCGAGATGATACCGATGATAAAGAAAATAATGGCAAACTTTTCAGGGAAAATTATTTAGTCCCAGCTCTAAAACAATATGATAACGTGATTGTTGATCTAAACGGATATAATAGGTATGGGCGCTCATTTTTAGATGAGGCTTTTGCTGGTTTAATTCGAGATGAAGGTTTTTCTTATGACGAGTTAAAGACAAAATTGAAAATAAAGCATGATACAAATCATATATTTTTAAAAATTATTGATGAAAGAATGATTTCATCACAAAAATTCAAGGAAACTAAAAATGGATAGTGAAACAATAATTGCCATTATTATATCTATCATTAGTTTAGGATTGTCTTGTTTTTTCTATCATCGAGGAATAAGAAATGAAGAAATTCATCGTTTAAAAGATTCGTTGTTCAATCGTGTAGAAATTTTTTTTGATAAATTATTGAGTTTGGACTTTAATGTTGAATTAGATATAAGTGAAATTGAACAACAAATATCAAATGATTTATCTATCATTAAATTAATTGATCAGCAACTTAACAAAAGATGCAAACTATTTCTTTTACCAGAAACTTATCAGCAAAACATGCATTGTATTGCTGATAAGTTGTCATCTAATGATGCTAAAGATATCAGAAAAAAAATAAATGAAGAAAAATATACTGTTCTAGAGAAAATTGAAGAACTCTATACGGAATGGTTTTTAACCAAACCTTTATCTTTCAATTTTGTAAATACTCAATATATGATCCTCGCCAAAATATTAGACAGTGCCCACCTCTATCATTTTTTCGTTTTGGTAATATTGTTGTTCATATTGTTCAGGTGATACCCAGCCATTGGCTGAATGACGGCGTATCCGATTATAATAGATTTCAATATATTCAAATAGTGCTTTATTAGCCTGCTTCCTCGTTTTGTAGTAACAGTCATGAATAATGTGTGTTTTGAGTGTATGAAAAAACTTTCAACAACCGCATTATCAAAGCAGTTTCCTCTTCGACTCATGCTTTGCCTTAGCCCATATTGTAACAATAATTGCTTGAAATCAGCACTGCAATATTGGCTTCTTTGGTCACTATGAATGAGTACATTTTTAGGAAGGTGACGCCGAAATAAGGCTTGTTTTAATGTATTACACACTAAATGGCGGTCTATGTAGCGACTGGTTTGCCTTGCAATCACTCTTCGTCCATATAAATCGATAATCACCGACAAATATAACCAACCTTCATCCGTTTTAATATAAGTAATATCGGTTACCCATGTTTTATTAGGCTTATCAGGATTAAATTGCCTATCTAACGTGTTGGGTACAATATTGCGATGAGCCGTGTCTGTGTAACTATCCCCTAAAATAGTACAGCAAAAAAGTAGAAAATTATCTATGATAAAAGTAAAAGGGGATTTAATTATGAAAAAAATGACTGAACATCAAATCGTCGCTATTTTAAAAGAAGCTGAAGCAGGTATTCCTGTCAAGGAACTCTGCCGTAAATATGGCATGGGTAATTCAACTTTTTATAAAT
>NZ_LZHR01000080.1:0-9211 GCF_001690675.1 Gilliamella sp. Occ4-3 | reverse complement strand
CTATTCAATATTTCAAGTAATTGTTTAATATAATATTTTTATTATAGTGTATCGATTAATTTTTATAAAATCATTTTTGTTTTAGATAAAAAAGAAATATAGTAACTCACTAAAACAAGCCTATATTGTAAATAAAAAATAACATCATTTAAATATAAAATGCTGACCTTTTTGTTAAGATTTGTAAATATTAGCTTGGATATCTTTTTCTTACAGTTGGAAAGAAAATTATAAAAAAGCAATCCATATTAAAGTTGTAATATCATCCGTTGATAATCTATCATTGAAAAAACTAGCTGTACCAATATATAAAACGATTTACTCTTAGATAATTTAAAAAATTTTAGTAGCAATAAATATAATCGCTAATGTAATTATTTTTATATACCAATAATTTTTATAAATTCTTTTTTATGTTAACGACTTGCATAAATGGAAATAACATCGCCAGAATCAACATCTATATCAACATTTATATCATCTATAACTATTCCGCCAGTCCCAATGTCCATCCAATTATCTTGCGTTATCTCTTTCGAATAAAAGCTTATTGTATAACAGCTAAATCCATTATTTGTGCTTATATAATTATTAAAAGATATATAAAAATGATCGATATCGTATTTATATTTGGTCACAAATTCGCTTTTCTTTGCTGCTTCTATCGCTTTGAATAAAAAAGGCGTATACTTTTTATCAAGTTTAAAAATAGTACCTTCGTTCATTATATAAGTACTCCTTACCGAAATACTATATTGTACCTGAATAGCCACACCAGTGACTATTTTCTATTTAGAGATCACCAATAGATTAGAATTCTAATTCATCCCACCAAATATCGATAAGTGGGCTAGTTTTAACACTTTTTAGACCGTGTTCGTCAAGCCATTTTGTGACAATGTCACGGTGTTCTTCGGTACAATTGCCTAGTTTTTGGGTGCAAATAATCCCTTTCCAATTTAAATAACCACTCCCCTCATAAGCTAAACCATTGGGTTGAATAGCCTCAAGAATAAACTGATCGACGATATTATCTAAAGTTTCTTCAGTTGTACCTTCGTCAAACGACCAACTAACGGTAAAACCTAATTCTTTAAACTCTTCAATGTGTAATTTTTTTCGTAAACGTCTGCTGCGATTTACCATAATAATTTCCTTCTTATTAAATATAAGTTTGCTTATTTTGAGTATGATTATGTTTATTGGAGGTCACACCATTTTGATTGGATTGCGACGATCGATTTGAAGATGAACCTCTTCTTTTTGCTGGCGCACGCCTTGGTGACGATTTTTTTACAGGTTCAGCTTTAATTTTAGGATCAACTTCAAACCCTTTGGTTGTTAATTCTGGAATCGTTTTTTTAACTAATTTTTCAATTGCTTTTAATTGTGGCAATTCATCAATGCACACAAGCGAGAGAGCTTGCCCTTGATTCTGCGCTCGACCTGTTCGACCAATACGATGAACATAATCCTCAGCAACTTGAGGGAGCTCATAATTAACAACGTAAGGTAATAACTCTATATCAAGACCTCGAGCGGCAATATCTGTGGCAACCAATGCCCTAATTTGTCCGCTTTTAAAATCAGCTAATGCTTTTGTTCGAGCTCCTTGGCTTTTATTACCATGAATAGCTGCTGATTTAATGCCATCTTTCGTTAATTGTTCCGCTAAATGATTTGCACCATATTTGGTTCGTGTAAAAATTAACACTTGTTGCCACTGATTTTTACCGATTAAATAAGATAGTAGCTCACGCTTACGGCGTTTATCAACTCGATGCACATATTGAGTAATTTGTTCTGAAGCACTATTGGTTTTTGCTACAGCAACAGATTCAGGTGACTGCAAAATAGATTGAGCCAAAACTTTTATTTCATCCGAAAAAGTTGCCGAAAACATTAAATTTTGCCGTTTTTTAGGTAGCTTGGCAATCACACGACGAATATCATGTATAAATCCCATATCTAACATGCGATCAGCTTCGTCCAACACCAGTATTTTAATCGTTGACAGATCCACCGCATTTTTTTGCTGTAAATCAAGCAATCGCCCTGGTGTTGCAATTAAAATATCCACACCACCACGCAATTTCATCATTTGTGGATTAATACTCACTCCACCAAAAACTACTAATGAACGAATGGGCAAATAACGACTATAATCGCGAATATTTTCACCTATTTGCGCAGCCAGCTCACGCGTTGGGGCTAAAATCAAGGCATATAAAGGACGTTTGCCTTTTTTAGATTTTGGATTATTAGCTTCTTTTGCTTGCTGTTCAATAAGTTTTTGTAATATTGGTAAACCAAAGCCTGCCGTTTTACCTGTTCCTGTTTGTGCACTCGCCATAAGGTCTTTACCAGATAAGATTACAGGTATAGCTTGTTGTTGAATGGGAGTTGGATCGGTATAGTTTTGTTCTTGAATTGCTTTTAAAATCTTGGTATCTAAACCAAGAGAGTCAAATGACATGAAATGTATCCTAAATAAACAAAAAATAAATTATTCATATGCATTATAAAGCAATTCAATAATATTTGTCTGATTATTTAGTAAATTTACTCACTGACTATTATACTAATCCAAATATTAAAATATTACACAAACCCTTACTTAAAAGTATCAAAGCACCTTTAATATATAAATATGTTATAAAGAAGAGTACTAATTTTAATTGTGTTTATCCATAAAAATATAAATGATATTTATTATCATTTACGATTATGTTAATATTTTGCTCTTTATAATAATTTACTGGATTAAACATGCTTTTAAACTTTAGCCACATTAAAAAGCTATTAATTGTCTCACTTTTATCGCTTTTTAGCTTTAACTGTTTTGCAAAAGATGATATCACTTTTGCAAACTTCCGAGATATACGCGATTTGAATCCACACCTTTATGGAGGTGAAATGTGGGCTCAAAATATGCTCTATGAGTCGCTTGTTCATTATAATCAAGATGGCACATTTTCTCCTTGGCTTGCCGAAAGCTGGACTATTACAAACCAAGGAAAAACCTATACGTTTAAACTGAGAAAAGATGTTACCTTTAGTGATGGTGTTAAATTCGATGCTCACAGTGCAAAATTAAACTGGGATGCTGTCCTGTCAAATAAAGTGCGCCATACATGGCTTGAAATGGTACGTTTAATTACTGAAGTCAAAGCGGTAGATGATTATACTCTTCAAGTTAATCTGTCAGAGCCTTACTACCCGTTTTTGATTGAAATTGCAGTAACCAGACCCATGCGCTTTATTTCACCGAATTCAATGATCGATGGTGAAACAAAAAATGGCGTTAAATCTTATATTGGTACAGGCCCTTATATTTTAGGTGATCATAAAAAAGATCAGTATGCTGTTTTTAACGCAAATCCTAACTATTGGGGTGAGCAACCAAAACTGAAAACTGTTACAATGAAAGTTATAGCAGACAACCAAAGCCGTTTAATGGCACTTGAAAAAGGTGAAATTGATTTAATTTATGGTAAAAATATGGTGGATGCCGATTCATTTGAACGTTTTTCAGAAATGGATAAATTTCAAACATTAATGTCAAAACCTGTATCAAGCCGTATCGTATTGATGAATACCACTCGACCCGCTTTAAGCGATGCTAATGTGCGCCGAGCAATCGAACATATCATTAATAAAAAAGATATTTCTGAAGGTATCTTTAATGGTAGCGAAGCGCCAGCTGATACATTAATGGCTACTAATATTCCTTATGCAAATATTGGGTTAAAACCTTACGAATATAATACTAAATTGGCCGAAGAACTACTTGATAAAGCAGGTTGGCTAAAACAAAAAGGTCAGAATTACCGTCAAAAAGATGGCAAATCATTTGAAATAACTCTTTATTATGATAGCAATACTGCATCTCAAAAAACTATCGCACAATATATGCAAGATGAGTTTGAACAGGTTGGTTTAAAACTTAACATTCATGGAGAAGAAGAACAAGGTTATCGTGATCGCCAAAAAGCTGGTGATTTTGATATGGTATTTGATATTTCTTGGGGAATGCCTTATGACCCACAATCTTTTATGTCTGGCATGAAATTACCAGTATATGGTGATTATATGGCACAACAAGGATTGAAAGAGAAAGCTCAAATTGATGCAAGCATTAGTAAAGCATTAATTTCAACTGATGAAAAAGAACGTCAAGCTCTTTACCGTTATGTGCTTGAAACATTGCATAACCAAGCGGTCTATATTCCGTTAACTTATGAACGCAACCGAGCTATCGCCATAAAATCACTAAAAGGTATTGAATTTGCTCCTTCGCAGTTTGACATTCCCTTTGAGAAAATGCATTTTTAATTTATTTTGTTAGTTAGTAATAATGTTAAATTACTTTTTTAAACGTTTAATTATGATGATACCGATTATTATCGGTATCTCGTTTATCGCTTTTCTACTTATTAATTTAGCCCCTTCTGATCCTGCTGAAGTAGCATTACGTTTGAATGAAATTATGCCCACGCCTGATGCTATTGAAAGTATGCGCCTAGAGTTAGGTTTAAATGAACCATTTTGGAACCGTTACATCAGTTGGTTATATAACGTTTTTCAACTTGATTTTGGTCGTTCTTTTGTACATCGAGATAGGCTAGTATTAGATGAGATCATTCGAAGCTTACAACCAACACTGCTTTTAGCATTATCTTCATTTATTTTTACGTTGATTATTAGTCTGATCTTAGGCATTTTATGTGCCATTTTTGTTAATTCAGTTTTTGATCATATTTTACGTATTATAATTTTTTTAGGCACGGCTATGCCGAGCTACTGGCTTGGGCTTTTATTTATCTGGTTTTTTGCTAATTATTTAGATTTACTTCCAACTAATGGATATGGCACATGGCAAAATCTAATCCTACCAACTTTAACGCTATCATTCGTTTATATTTCAACCTATATTCGTTTTATTCGTAATAACATGCTAGAAAACATGCGTAACTACTCCGTTTTTTATGCACGTAGCCGAGGACTAAAAGAACGAACAATTATTCTTAAGCATGTATTAATCAATTCGTTACATACCACTATTACCGCATTAGGGATGACAATTCCGCAATTAATTGCTGGCTCATTTGTGGTTGAATATATATTTTCCTGGCCAGGACTTGGACGGTTATGTATTGCAGCTATTATGAATCGAGACTACCCCGTTATCCAAGCTTATATTTTAATTATGGCAATATTATTTGTGGTATGTAATTTTATTGTCGATGTTATTCATCATTTACTAGATCCTCGTTTACGTGATAATGGTGGTTTGTCATGAATGTACTTAAGCAGGTTTGTAAAAATAAAACTGCATTATGTTGTTTAATTATCATTGCAACTATCATTATATTAGGTATTTTAGCCCCTTATATTGCACCATTTGATCCTAATAAAGTACGTATTATTCGTAAATACGCCCCAATGTCTGCTCAACATTGGTTAGGTTGTGATCATCTTGGACGTGATATTTTTTCAAGACTACTTTATGGCATTCGCTCCACGTTATTTTTGTCATTATTAACCATGATTATTACCATTATTATTGGTGCAATAATTGGCCTAATTTCAGGTTATAAACGAGGTAAACTTGACGAGTATATTATGCGTTTATGCGATATTATGCTCTCTTTTCCTAGCCAAGTGATGATTCTTGCTATTGTAGGCGTACTTGGTGTGGGTATTGAGAACGTTATTATTGCCAATATTATGGTCAAATGGGCTTGGTATAGTCGTATGATTCGCAGCTCGGTTATCAAATATAGCCGTAAAAACTATATTTTATTTTCCAGAGCAATTGGCGCACCACATTCATTTATTATTCGCCGTCACTTATTACCAAATGTAATGTCAGAATTAGTTGTGTTAGCCACACTAGATACTGGTTGGGTAATTTTAAATATTTCAGCTTTATCTTTCATAGGGCTTGGCATACAAGCACCAACTCCAGAATGGGGACTAATGCTAAGTGAAGCAAAAAACGTTATGATGCAGCATCCTATGCAAATGCTCTATCCCGGAATTGCAATATTAATTGTGGTTGCTGCATTTAATATGCTTGGTGATTGTTTACGTGACATTCTTGATCCTAAGGAAAAAACAGCATGAATAATAAATTACTTGAGGTTAAGAATCTTACTGTAACACTGGATAATGGCAAAACACTACTTAATGATATCTCCTTTTGCCTTGAGCATCATCAATGTTTAGGTATTGTGGGCGAAAGTGGCTGCGGTAAAAGTTTAACTAGCAAAGCTATTATCGGTTTATTAGAGCCCTACTTTTCGGTTCAAGGCAAAGTTTTATTTAACCCTAAACAGTCTAAAATAGCATTACAATTAAATGGTGATTTATTAAAACAAAACCATGAAACATTACGCCATATTCGTGGCAGTGCTATTTCGGCTATACTACAGCATCCAATGAATGCTTTTGATCCGCTTTATTGTATTGGCAATCAAGTGGTTGAAACGTTATTGGCGCATCTGACAATTAGTAAAAAACAAGCTATTGAAAAAACATTAACCATGATTGCCGACATTGGTCTTAATGTTCCAAAACAAATCTTTAAGAAATACCCACATCAGTTAAGTGGCGGCATGTTACAACGAATCATGATCGGAATAGCATTAATGCTTGAACCTGAATTAATTATTGCCGATGAACCAACCACAGCGTTGGATTCTATTAGTCAACTTCATATTCTGCAATTATTAAAAAATATCAAACAAAAATCGAAAACAGCAATGATATTTATCTCGCATGATTTAAGTGTTATTCACCATATCGCTGATCATATTATTGTAATGAATCAAGGCCAGATTGTAGAACAAGGTAGTTGCGATCATATTTTTTATCATTCTAAAAATGATTATACACGTTACTTAATTGATACGCGTAAACAGTTATTAGCTAAATTTAACGCCGTTATCCACCCAAATAGATTGGAGACTATCTAAATGACGCCGTTATTACAAATTAATAATCTCAAAAAATCTTTTTTACAACCTAATCAAGGTTTATTTAATCGCAAAAAAACACCAATTATTAAAGATGTTTCTTTATCTTTATACCAAGGCGAATGTTTAGGTATTGTAGGAGAAAGCGGAAGCGGTAAAAGTACACTTGGAAATCTAATTTTGGGGCTTGAAAAACCTGATAGTGGCAAAATTTATTTTAATGGGCAAGATATAGGACAACGTGCATGGCGAAAATCTCCAATGCGACGAGAAATAAGCGCTGTGTTTCAAGACTACAACACTTCAGTTAACCCTTATTTTACCGTTGCTGAAATTATTGCCGAACCCATTTATATTTATGACAAACTTACTGCAAGCCAACTTAAAAAGCGAGTAATTGAACTATTAGAACAAGTAGGATTAAATGAATCATTTTATCATCGATTTCCCCACGAAATGAGTGGAGGACAATTACAACGTATCTGTATTGCACGAGCAATTGCCTGTTCACCTAAATTTGTTTTATTTGATGAAGCAGTAAGTTCACTTGATATTACTGTCCAAACTCAAGTTTTATCGTTATTAGTTGATCTGCAAAAACAGTTAAATTTAACAACCATTTTTATTACACATGATTTAGCGACTATCACTTATCTTTGCGATCGGGTGATCTTCTTTTATCAAGGACAGATTGTCGAACAAGTTGATAAAATAGCCAATTTAAATCAGGTTAATAATGTTTACTCTAAACAACTTCTTAAATCTATTTTAGGTTTTTAAATTATGGCAACTCAATCTATCGTTAATAAACAATATCGTTTTAAAGATTACTTAGCGCTAGTTATTCCGTTTATTATTTCAACTATTACAACTCCATTACTGGGCGTGGTCGATACCGCATTGGTTGGACATTTACCCAATCCAGCCTTTATTGCAGGCATTGCTGTTGGCGCTGTTATTTTTAATACTATTTATTGGCTTTTTGGCTTTTTACGAGTTAGTACCACTGGTTTTGCAGCACAAGCATTAGATGACCCGTTACTGTTGCGAGCATCTTTAATTCGCCCTTTATTTATAGCTATATTTTTAGGAATTATTTTTATCATTTTTCAACAGGTGATATTTTCTTCCTCAATGCACATTATCAAACCTAATGAAGAAGTAAAGCATTACGCGGATATTTATTTCTCTGTCTTAATTTGGGGAGCACCGTTTGTCCTTATCAACTACGTTTTAGTTGGTTGGTTAATGGGAATGTCTAAAGTAAAGGCTGTGCTATTTCTACAAGTATTAATTAATCTGCTTAATATTATTATGGCAGTAATTTTTGTTTGGTGCTTTCATTTGAATGTGCAGGGAGTTGCCTTTGCAACACTAATTGCTCAAATAATTTGTACTTTGTTAGGCATTTGGTTTATTTATCGTAATTTACCGAAATCCAATCAACAAACTGATTTAAAATCGATACTATCTTGGCAATCATTGAAAGGAGTGATTTTAGTTAATACCAATTTGATGATTCGTACCATTTGCTTATTAATCGTTACCAACCATTTTATCTCGATTGGTTCTAGTTTTAGCACCGAAGTGTTAGCTGCTAATGCCGTTTTGTTTCAAATTCACTATTTAATGGCTTATTTGTTTGACGGGTTTGCCAATGCCTCAAGCGTATTTAGCGGTAAGGCGAAAGGTACTAAAGATATTAAGTTATATAATCAAACCTTACATTGGTCACTGCAAGCTTGTATTATTTGTCCTCTAATATTAATCGCTTTATGGTTTGGATTTGATACAACAATTATTAAATTATTAACCAATCAAATCGAAATCATCTCAATCTGTTTGCAATATCAATATTGGCTTACTATCTTTCCTATTGTGGTTGCTGGTGGTCTTATCTATTATGGCGTTTTTTCTGGGATCAGTTACACTTCTTCTATTCGTGATTCTATGATCCTTGCCTTAATTTTATGGCTGATATCACAATATATCTGTGTACCAATATGGGGAAATAATGGATTATGGCTTTCTTATATTTTATTTAGCTTAGGTAGAACTTTATTTTTAGTAATGTGGGTAAAAAAATCTAAAAGATATATACTAAACTAAATAACCAATTATCTTTTAAAAGTCTAAAGTATTTATACCGTTCAAAGCATTAATTAGATAGTTTATATAAAAGATAATACAAAGCTTTTGTTTCTGAATTAACCTGTTGTGTAAGCAACTAT
>NZ_LZHR01000079.1:0-586 GCF_001690675.1 Gilliamella sp. Occ4-3 | reverse complement strand
ACGAATTAGATAATTGGTATGCAGCAATATTTTCCCAGTTATCGATCAACTCTGCTGGTTCTGATAATTGAGAAAGTTTAATTTTTATTTCATCATCAAAAGTCATGAAACTCTCCATGGCTTAGAAGGAAGTTTAAATCTAAGCTACTACACTGTCGCTGACTGCTATTTAGTTTTACTATAAACTACTGTGATGCATTTCCCTACGTCTATTTATTTTTATAATAATTATAATAAATATGCTGTTCCACTGTTAGTTTATGTGCCAATTGACTCGTTTTATCTCATTTGTAATCCGCCCTTTGCACCAACTTGTATAGCTATAAAACAAAATACTACTAATAGATAATAATTATTTATATTTACTAAATTTTTCTACCCAGCCTTTTTTTGTGAATAGTTCACCTGATAAACCATCACTGATATCAACAATATTTTTCATTTTTGCCTTCTTGAGATATTAATAATCTTATACTTTCTTCATTTTGTTCTAGCATATCTAATGTATTGTAAATAACACTATCAATAGCAGTCAGTACTACTTTTTTTAAAATTTCAATCTGATGTTTATCAAATATTTTTAATT
>NZ_LZHR01000078.1:0-2223 GCF_001690675.1 Gilliamella sp. Occ4-3 | reverse complement strand
GAGTATTGTAGAGGAAGGTAGAATTCCACGTGTAGCGGTGAAATGCGTAGAGATGTGGAGGAATACCGGTGGCGAAGGCGGCCTTCTGGACAGATACTGACGCTGAGATGCGAAAGCGTGGGGAGCAAACAGGATTAGATACCCTGGTAGTCCACGCTGTAAACGATGTCGATTTGGAGTTTGTTGCCTAGAGTGATGGGCTCCGAAGCTAACGCGATAAATCGACCGCCTGGGGAGTACGGCCGCAAGGTTAAAACTCAAATGAATTGACGGGGGCCCGCACAAGCGGTGGAGCATGTGGTTTAATTCGATGCAACGCGAAGAACCTTACCTGGTCTTGACATCCACAGAATCTTGTAGAGATACGAGAGTGCCTTCGGGAACTGTGAGACAGGTGCTGCATGGCTGTCGTCAGCTCGTGTTGTGAAATGTTGGGTTAAGTCCCGCAACGAGCGCAACCCTTATCCTTTGTTGCCATCGATTAGGTCGGGAACTCAAAGGAGACTGCCGTTGATAAAGCGGAGGAAGGTGGGGACGACGTCAAGTCATCATGGCCCTTACGACCAGGGCTACACACGTGCTACAATGGCGTATACAAAGGGAGGCGACCTCGCGAGAGTAAGCGGACCTCACAAAGTACGTCTAAGTCCGGATTGGAGTCTGCAACTCGACTCCATGAAGTCGGAATCGCTAGTAATCGTGAATCAGAATGTCACGGTGAATACGTTCCCGGGCCTTGTACACACCGCCCGTCACACCATGGGAGTGGGTTGCACCAGAAGTAGATAGCTTAACCTTCGGGAGGGCGTTTACCACGGTGTGGTTCATGACTGGGGTGAAGTCGTAACAAGGTAACCGTAGGGGAACCTGCGGTTGGATCACCTCCTTACGAAGTGCTCGTAAGTGTTCACACAGATTGTTTGTTTAGAAGAGAAATAATTAAGTCCCCTTCGTCTAGAGGCCTAGGACATCGCCCTTTCACGGCGGTAACAGGGGTTCGAATCCCCTAGGGGACGCCATAAAATGTGATGAAATTATTTTTCTAAAAAAATTATGTTTGTATTTACTTGATTTAGTGGTTAAGTGAATAGAAAGATAAAGCTCTTTAACAATTAGGAACAAGCTGAAAGAAACGAGTTCTCGTTTTTACGAAAGACTTTTAATTATAGGTTGAGTTAAAGTTTATTGAACTTTGATTGAACAATCTATAAATGAAAAGAGAATAAGTAAGAAAGAGAAGAAAGCGTAATTTAAACCAAGACAACTGTGAGTTGTAAGGTTAAGAAATTAAGCGTACACGGTGGATGCCTAGGCAATCAGAGGCGAAGAAGGACGTGTTAATCTGCGAAAAGCGACGGTAAGCTGATAAAAAGCGTAATAGCCGTCGATGTCCGAATGGGGAAACCCAGTGTAGGAAACTACACTATCATCTAATGAATCCATAGTTAGATGAGGCGAACCGGGAGAACTGAAACATCTAAGTACCCCGAGGAAAAGAAATCAACCGAGATTCCCTAAGTAGCGGCGAGCGAAAGGGGAGTAGCCCAAGCGGGTAGCATAAAGTATTAGTGGAAGCGTCTGGAAAGTCGCACGATAGAGGGTGAAAGTCCCGTACACGAAGGTGCGTTATGTGGAAGCTTATAGAGTAGGGCGGGACACGTGATATCCTGTCTGAAGAAGGGGGGACCATCCTCCAAGGCTAAATACTCCTGATTGACCGATAGTGAACCAGTACCGTGAGGGAAAGGCGAAAAGAACCCCGGGAGGGGAGTGAAATAGACCCTGAAACCGTGTACGTACAATCAGTGGGAGCTGTTACCGTTAGGTAATAGTGACTGCGTACCTTTTGTATAATGGGTCAGCGACTTATATTCTGTAGCGAGGTTAACCGAATAGGGGAGCCGAAGGGAAACCGAGTATTAACTGTGCGTTAAGTTGCAGGGTATAGACCCGAAACCCGGTGATCTAGCCATGGGCAGGTTGAAGGTTGGTTAACACTAACTGGAGGACCGAACCGACTAATGTTGAAAAATTAGCGGATGACCTGTGGCTGGGGGTGAAAGGCCAATCAAACCGGGAGATAGCTGGTTCTCCCCGAAAGCTATTTAGGTAGCGCCTCATGAATGACTGTTGGGGGTAGAGCACTGTTTCGGCTAGGGGGCCATCCCGGCTTACCAACCCGATGCAAACTCCGAATACTGACAAGTTGAATCATGGGAGACA
>NZ_LZHR01000077.1:0-10204 GCF_001690675.1 Gilliamella sp. Occ4-3 | reverse complement strand
TAAATGGTTAAACATGGTTTATTGAATGCTGCTATAATATGCACTATAGAAGTATCAACAGTAATAACATATTCAGCTTTTTTGATTAAAGCAACGACATCTAAAATGGTGTTTGATTGAAATATTAATCCTAAGTCAAGTTTAACATTTTTAAGTTTATTGGGTTCACCAATAAAAACAATTTTATGATCTGGTTTGTTTTTTTTCATGAGTGAAACAATATACTCCATTTGCCATTGAGACAATTCACGCTTTCTTGCTCCACCAAAAGGGTTAATAATAACAAACTTATCTATATTATTTTCTAATATAAAATTATCAACATTTTTTTTATTATTATCTAAAGTATAAAGATCATAGTTTTCATCGTAATTTTTAATGTTCATATACTCATATATTTTATTTAACTGATTAGTAATATGAGCATTATTATTATAATAAGGAATTGAAATATTATATGATTTTACATTACTTTTATTAAATCCCATCAAATGAGTTGAGTTAGTAAATGCACAAAATATAATTTTACGCATTTCAAATGAATAAAATGGTCTTGTATCAATTACCAAATCAAAATGATGCTTTCTAATTTTTTGTATAGTTTTAAATAAATCCTTTAATGAATAATCGTTATAACTAAATGTAGCTCTAACATTAGGATTATTTTTAAGAATATCTAAACTTGATTGTTGCGAAGAAACATAAACATCATAACCAGCTTGAGCAAGATTTTTTATTAAAGCGGTAGTTACAACCATATCGCCAATTTTATCATTACGAGCTATTAAAATAGTTTTTATTTTTGACGGTTCAAATATCGTTTTTCTTTTAGGAAAGGAACACATTAGAATTTTATTTAAAAAGTAAAAAAAATATAGTTTTATTTTTTTTCGAATAAACTTTAATTGCCAAGAAAAATGACTCATAACTAGAATTCCTATAATATTTTATTTCTTTTTTCTGTATTTTAATAATAAGTATTGAATGAAAAATTTTATTCCTTTATAAAAGTCACCTTTTCTAAAAAATGATTTCGCATATATACGATAGTCATTAACTCTCATTCTAGGTAGATAACTTTCTAAAGGTTTATTAGCCCATGGTGTAAAATGCTTGTAAAATACATATAAATTTTGTGCCGTTCCTTCATGTTCTTGATACCAAGGTTTTCTGGCACCAGTAAAGTGGATAAAAAATGGTAGAATATCTTCATTATCAAAGATTTTATTCTTTTCTGTTTCAGTCATCCATGTAAATAAATAATTCCATCTACAATCAACATACTTAACTTTATTTTGAAGAATAAGATTTAAAGCATCTTGATCAGGATAAACAAGTCTATATTGTTGCGGATTTAACAAAACTGAATTAACTTTATTTTCTATGTCAGAATCACACCAATTTTTTGTATTAATATAGAGAAAACCCGAATTAAAATAATTATCTGAACTTAACTCCAAACGAGTAATATTTTTTTCAATATTTTTTGAAATTAGAGAGTCAGAAACAACAGCACAAACCACTGAATCAATATCAATCTGATTAATTGATGATATATCACGAAAACATAATATATCAGCATCCAAATATATAAATTTATCAACTTCATTCTTCAGTAATCGAGGCACAAGAAGTCGAATATACATTGATCGATTGATATGCTGTAATTGATGTTCAGTCTGGTATTTATCTAATTCATTGTTTTCAATAAAATAACTTTTAATAGAAACATTCAATTGTTGTAATTTATGAACAGCCTCTTTTGGAACATCATAAAGAAATACATGAAATTGAAGATGATTACCTAAATTATTTAATTGAATTGATTTTATTGCTATAGCTACATATTCGAGATAATTACCATCAGTACAAAAGGCTACATTTATCACTTCATTTTTCATATATATTGTCCTTGTTATAGCATTAACAATAAATTACTGTTTATATCTTGAGTTATTTTCCAGTTTCGCGCCTAATATATCGATAGTACAAACTACCCCAAAACCAAATGGCTAGACAATTACTTTTTATTATATTCATTTTTTTGATATCACTTTTTGGTAAGTACTTTTTATTTACCAATTTCATATCACTAGTAAATTTTAGATCTTTATTTAGATAATAATAAATTTTTTTATAGTTAAATTGTTTTAAATATTCAATAAGAAGTCTTACTTTTAATTTAACTACTATAGATTGAACTCGCTGGTAAATCTCTTCTTTGTCGTTTTTAATGTAATTATGCTTCAAATAATACTCAATCCGTTCCCAAGTTACTATATTCTGTAAATATAATTCAATAGTAGCAATTGAATTTGTTACCGATTTTTCTCTATATAAATAGTTGAATAAATGATCTTTAACTACAGCCACTTCGCATTGACTTATAGCTTTAATAGTAAAAAAAATATCCTCACAAATTTTAAGGTCAGTATCAAAAGTAATATTCTTATCGAGTAAAAAAGAACGCTTAATTAGCATGCCTGAAATATGAAAACTTTTTTTGATAAAACTATTAAGTATATTTCCTTCTTCAAAGGATAGATATTCTTTAATACTTTTATTCTTTTTTACTCGATAAAAACCACAATAAACAATGTTAAAATCGGTTTGTTGTTGGCGAATTAACATTTTCTCAAAAAAAGAAGATTCATAAGTATCATCACTATCTAAAAAACAGATAAACTCACCTGACGCATATTTAAGAGCATTATTTCTGGCAACAGACACACCACTGTTATTCTGATGATAAACAATAATTTTAGCATTTTTTTGTTGGTATTCATCTATAAATATACCTGTATCATCAGTTGAACCATCATCTATAATGATTATTTGATAATTTTGATACGTTTG
This sequence comes from Gilliamella sp. Occ4-3, assembly GCF_001690675.1. NCBI lineage: Bacteria > Pseudomonadati > Pseudomonadota > Gammaproteobacteria > Orbales > Orbaceae > Gilliamella > Gilliamella sp. Occ4-3. The sequence goes on along the minus strand of NZ_LZHR01000077.1, from coordinate 7,348 downwards.
CTCTTCTATTGATTTTAATGTTTTTTCAATAACATCTCTTGTATTGTATGCTGGTATAATTACGGATATAAGAGGAGTATTATTCATATATGCCTTTAGTAACTTTTTAATTATAAATACATCGATTATCTAAAACTACTTATTAGGATAAATATAAAAAAATGATCATTATTTGATTATCTTTTTAATAATTTATGTTTTAAATATAACAAGTAGTAAAGAAAAGCACAGATATATTTTCTTTGAGTGATTAAAAATTTAGCATAACGTCTGGTTGTAGATGGGGAAAGATTATTTGCTAAGGCTAGCTTGGCTTGATACCAAGGTGAGCCATCAATGAAATTTTGATAAGTTGATGTCAAATAGAGTTTAAACCAAGGTTTACTTCCCGAAGTATAATGTATAAAAACTGCACCCTTTTCAGCTTTTTGCTGATCCTCATGGCCGCCAACACTTAACAAAGTAAGACAATTATATTTTGTGGGTAAGTAATAAATATTATTACTTAATAAAATATTTAGCACATCCTGATCGGGAAATTTATAAGCAATCCCCTCATTTAATAAATTAAGTGCTTTTTCTGTGATATTAGCTTCATTCCACTTTTTCAAGTTGTATAACAAAACTCCAGAATTAAAATAACTACCATACTCAATTTGAAATTTTTTACATTGGGAATTTTGTGTATTTTCAACATCAGGTACTGCAGCAATAATTTTATCAGCTATATTTAAACTAAATAGTTCATCCAATGATGTCAAACATAAAGTATCACTATCAACATAAAGTAATTTAGTTACTTCTTTAGGTATAACTAATGGAGCAATAATTCGCAAACAAGCAGAAATAGGGAAATATTTTGTATTGTTAGCGTGAATCTTAAATTTATCATTCAGATAGTATTGCGTTATTGAAACATGATTTGATGAAAGCTGTTCTATTTTACATTTATTATCATTTGATACGTTTTGCATAAATAAATGAAAATGTAATTTTTTATTTGGATTGTTGCTAATAATAGAATACATATTAACGCCAGCTGGTAAAGCATAATTATCATCAAAGCATAGCAAAATATGCCATTGTGTTTTAGTATCATTACTTTCATCACCAATAATAGTTTTTTTAACTTCTATGAACTTAGTTACATCTATCATCTATAATAACCACTTCTGAATTATTTAATAATATTTGAAAATTAATCTAATTATTATTTTTTCTATATTTCTAGTTTAAACACTTATAAAATATTATCTCAATTATTTAAAAATAACCTTCTATATATGTTTTGTACATATAGTCTTCATTATTACTAAATTGTTGAACAGTCATGAAATTTTTCATAATTGCGTTTTTTCTGGATATATAATCAGCTTCTGAACATTGTTTAATAATATTTTCGATGTTATCAATTTCGCTTTCTTTAACTCTAATGATACCATCTTCATCGAAAAATTGATTTATTTTACTAGCACCTATATAAATAGGCACAGTTTGTGTGGCAAAACAATTTGTCAACTTTTCAGTAAAACAATACCCAGATATTTCATTTTCAAACACAATAGAATAACGGTAATCTTTCAATGTTTCATAAGGATTAACAAACTCTCCACCATCAAAAGTTCCAAAAGTATCAACCTTAGGATGATTTTTTAATTTAATCGCAGTTAAAATTCTTTTTAGATGCAATTCACATAATTTTTTATTTGACGATAATATTGAGATATCTTTATTTTTTTCATAAAACAAATTTTGTTGAAATATCTCATCTAAGTTCGGTAGCATTACAAAATCACCAGAAAAAAGCTTTATATCGGCACAAAAAGGAACAAATCTTGCGTTAGGTATTTCATTTAGAAGTTGTTCATCATAAGTAAAAATCAAATCAAAATCTTTTTCTAATCCACTATATTTTTGAAATATCTCATAACTATCAGGCTTTATACCTTTAGTTTCAACCAAAGCACCAAAACGACCTGTTGGAGATCCCATTGTCTCCAACATACGTCCATGAGTATAAAGATGCAATGGAAGTTCAAAATTATATTTATCCCAATATATCAGATTACTTGTTTGTGAAGATGCATTCGGTTTGTAATTATCCCTTAAAAAAATAACTCTTAATCTTTCTCCTTTTTTATTATAAATTTCAGGCTCAACTGGACATAATCGAACATTATGCTTATAAATAGGAATATAAATATCTTGATATACTTTAGCTTTTTTTTTAGACAAAATATACGGTGGAGTGCTAGCATACTTTTTGGTTAGAAAATATTTCTTTTTTTTATCTTTCACAAATAAACAAGCACAATCTGTAACAATTCGTTTAAAACTCATGTAATATCCTATCTCCTAAATTGCCTATATTCTATTGAGTTTAATAATGATTAATGAACTATTTCTTATAACATTACAGCTTATAAATGATTTGCTTGATATAATTTATAATAAACACCATCTTTTTGAAGTAATTCATGATGTGTTCCCTGTTCTATAATCTCTCCGGCATCAATAACTAGTATTTCATCAGCATTCTCAATGGTCGATAATCGATGTGCAATAACAATTGAAGTACGCCCTTTTTGTAGTTCAGAAAGTGCTTGTTGTATTGCATATTCCGACTCAGTATCTAAGGCTGATGTTGCTTCATCCAAAATCAATATAGGATTATCACGTAATAGAGCTCGAGCAATTGCTATTCTTTGCCTTTGCCCTCCAGATAATAGTATTCCACTTTCTCCCACTTTAGTATTAAATCCATGCTCACTTTGCATTATAAAATCATAAGCGTATGCTTTTTTTGCAGCTTCTTCTATTTGTTGTTGTGTATATTCACCAATTCTTCCATAGGCAATGTTATTAGCAATTGTATCGTTAAAAAGATGAATGTTTTGTGATACTAAACCTATTTGATCACGTAAACAATGTAATGTAAAATCATTAATGTTATGTCCATCAATTAAAATTTGTCCTTTAGGTACATCATAGAAACGTGTAAGTAAGCTTGCTATTGTCGTTTTTCCTGAACCTGAGCGGCCAACTAAAGCTATTGTTTTTCCTGAAGGAACAGAAAAACTAATGTCTTTAAGAGCTGGCTCTTTTCTAGTTTCATAACTAAAAGTAACGTGATCAAATACAATATTTCCTTTTACACGATCAACACTAATAAATCCATTATCTTTTTCTAAAGGTTGTTCAAAGATTGCAAATAAAGTTTGACAAGCAGCCATTCCTTTTTGAAAATTTGCATTAACACTGGTTAAATTTTTAATAGGTTGCATTAATGCTACTAGTGATGAAAAAACGACAGTAAATTCTCCAGCTGTAATATTTAAATCAGGATCACTTGCGGTTAATAACACAAAAGCAATAGCAAATGAGATCACCAATTGTATTATTGGCGTTGATAGTGCGGAGATAGAAACTAAACGCATTCCATCACGGCGAAATTTATTGCTAACTTTTTTAAAATTTTTTGATTCTTCATTCTGTGCACCAAAAACAATAATTTCCCTATATCCCTTTAGCATTTGCTCAACTGCCATGGTGACATTTCCCATAGAATTTTGCATGTTTTTTGCCAATTTTCTAAATTTTACTGAAATAAAAGAAATTAATCCAATTACAATAGGAGTGACAACAAGTAAAGATAGTGATAATTGCCAACTATTATAAAACATTGTATAAAATAGCCCACATATAAAAGCTGATTCACGAATTATTGTAATTAAAGCATCCGATGAAGACGCTGCGACCTGATCTGTATCATATGTTATTCGCGACAATAACCTTCCTGTTGAGGATTGATCGTAAAAACTTACAGGTGAATCAACAAAATGTGCGAAAAGTCTTTGTCGAATGCGCATGACAATTTTACCAGAGATCAATGCTAATAATACAGAATAACCATAATTAGCAATACCACGAACAAACACTAAACCAAGAATATAGATAGGTGCCATATATAAAAACTCTCGGTCATTCATTGAAAAACCAAGATCAAGTAAAGGACGCAATAGGCCTATTAATGAAGTATCGGCAAATGCACTAATTATTAACAAAATTATTGATATAAATAATACTAATTTATGTTGAGCAATATAGGGCCATAACTTAGTAAAAGTACACCAAGTTGAAGAGTCCTTATCAATATTGATACTTACTTTATGATTTTTTTGATTCATATTCATTATTTAATATATTATGATTTGAATTGCATTTTATGCATTAAGGCATAAATACCATTTTGTTCAATAAGGCTATGATGATTACCATCTTCTACAATTTCACCATTATCAATGACTAAAATTCGATCCGCTTTTTCAATGGTTGATAATCTATGAGCAATAACAATCGAAGTCCTATTTTTTTGTAAAACTTCAATGGCTTCTTGTACTAACCTTTCAGATTCATTATCTAGTGCTGAAGTCGCTTCATCCAAAATTAAAATTGGATTATTACGTAACAAAACTCTCGCAATAGCAATGCGTTGCCGTTGTCCTCCTGATAATAAAACACCATTATCACCTATTTCCGTATCTATTCCATTTTCTAGTTTATTTATAAATTCCATGGCATTAGCCAATTCAGCAACCTTAATTATTTCTTCTTGGCTATGTAATCCTTTTTCACCATAAACAATGTTATCTGCAATGGTACCATTAAATAAGTGCACTCGTTGAGAAACATACCCTATATGATTCCTTAATGACTTTAAGGTATAATCTTTAATATTAATACCATCTAAAAGTATTTCTCCTTTTTCTAAATCATAAAATCTTGGAATCAAACTTGCAATAGTTGACTTACCTGCACCTGATCGCCCTACTAAAGCAACCGTTTGACCCGCTTTAATTTTAAAATTAATATTATTAAGTACAGATGTACTGGTTGTAGGGTATTGATAGGTCACATTTCTAAATTCAATATTTCCAGTTATATGGTTTGCATCAATTGTACCTTTATCTTCTTCAAGTGGAGCTTCTAAAAGCCCGAACAATGATTCACACGCTACAGCACCTTTTTGTAATTCAACATGTAAGCTTGTTAACTCTCGTAAAGGGCGCATTATAGCTATCATTGCTGAAAAAACGACAGTAAAAGAGCCAGGAGTAATATCTAAACTCTGGCTTGCAACAAGATATAATATTAAGGCTAGACCTAAAGTTGCAATCATTTGAATGAGCGGTGTTGATAATCTTGAAACCATTTCAATCTTCAACATATCTCGCCGAAAAATATTAGTAATTTTATTAAAATTATTTTTTTCATACTCTTTAGCATTAAAAATTAAAACATCTTTATGGCCTTTTAACATTTCATCAGCCGAAGTTGTTATTTCACCCATACCTTTTTGCATTGACATTAATGTTTTTCTAAATTTTTTTGCAATAAATTGAGCAACACCAATTATTAATGGTATAAGAAAAATTAACACTAATGCCAATTTCCAACTGCCATAAAACATAACAAAACATAAACCAATCGCATAGGTTATTTCACGAACAAGAATAATTAAAGCATCGGATGAGGCTTTAGAAAGCATCTGAGTATTATAGGTAATAATGGAAACAAGATCTCCCACAGAATGTTTATCATGAAAACTTACAGGACTTTTTAGCAAATGATTAAATATCATTTGTCTGAATTTAGTTATAACTTTACCTGATAACCATGAAAGACAGTATGTAGAAGCATAATTTGACAATCCACGTAATGCAATCAAACCAATAATTGCTATAGCAATGTAAACTAACAAGATGTAGTTTTTATTCATTAAACCATTATCTAGCAACGGTTTGGTTAGAGATATTAAGGTCGAATCTGTAGCTGCATTTAACAAAAGCCCTAGTATAGCAACAAATAAAGCTTTTTTATATTGTTTGACAAATGGCCATAGTTGTATAAGCGCAGTCAAAGAATTATATTTTTTGGGCATAATAATTTTTACAAAATAACAAATTTTATAGATTATACTATAAAAATAACTGTATTGATTAAATTATTGAACTATTATCTTTTTTACATCACGTAATGTAATTGCAAAATACCCATTGTTAAAGTAGTACAAATCGTGGCAATATAAAAGAATGACCAGCTTGTAGATTATCTACCCTAATTTTATGCACTTTGATGATACTATAAATTTTTATGATTTCTCCCAGATACTAAGATTTTAAACTCAGCTCACTAAATATCTGCTTAAGCGTAAGACCTTCCTACTCTAATGCTTATTTTTATCATGGATAAATTGTCTACTTTTTTGTTGTACTATTTTAAGGATAGTTACAATTAAATACTGCTTATCATGCTGAAAGTTAATGTTCTATTGATAAACATCTTTAAAAATTCCTTTCAATCCTATTGGATTTATAGAAACTATTTCCACATCAGGATAAAACTGATCTTTAAATTTTTTGAATGCGTACCACCCATTTAAAAGAAAATCAATATTAGATGAGAATGCTGTTTGGTCATCATTATCAAAATAACCATTTTGACATGCATCACATCCAACCAAATGAATTCGTTTGGGATGGGTATAAAGTGCAAATGTTAGTGCAGAAAATACAACGGAACCATATTCAGGAAAAACAGAAGATGTAATATCAGGATAAAAATCAGTAAAAAATTTACCAACATAATACCGTTTAGCATTAGCTTTAATTAAATCTTTTTCGGGTATGGAAGCACCAAAAGTAATGCTACTTCCATAAAATTTTTGACATGTTTCCGGATTATAATTATTTATAGCATCAATATCATTTTTAAGACCTGTGATATCTTGAATAAAAATAAAATCAAGATTAATGTCATAACGTCTGAAGGCTCTATTTACACCAATATTGATTGTTTTTTCAATATGTTGGTATTTTGCAAGCGTTGGTCCAGTACATAAAATCACTATATCTCGGCCTACAAATTTATCTTTAAACCCTGAAAAACTTTCCATATGAGCTTTTGAATAAGTGTTAATATTATTAATATTCACAAAAAAAGCATTAAACTGGTTATCAATTTTTTGAGACAGATTATTAATACTATTATTTATATTACTAATACGAACATTATTTTCATTCATTAATATATTAAATTTATCGTCTATATTATGAGTGATAAAGTTTACATGATTATGTATATAGCTCTCCAACTGTTCATGCCTAACCGCATTTTCAGTTCGAATAATACTAATTTCATCTGCCAATTTTTCAGTAATAGATTTTATATATTCTAATTTTACTCTTTCCAAAATTCTAAAACTAAAAACATAAATACATATTAGTTTTTTTGAATTTATAACTTTAACACAATTTAATCCAAAAATTTGGTAATAACGAATATTGCC
>NZ_LZHR01000076.1:0-1186 GCF_001690675.1 Gilliamella sp. Occ4-3 | reverse complement strand
ATATATAATAAATTAAACGTTATCTCAAATATTTTATATTGATAATGTAATAGAAATAGCTAGAATAATTTAATAAAATTGATTTTCATCAATTAAATGCCTGCCACTATTATTTTTTGGTTTTGATAATATTGTTATTTATAATTAGTTTGTATTACTTATAGGTATTATCAATTTATTTTTCAATAAGGTATATGTGTTTCATTAATTGGAACAAAATCACTTAATCCTATTCTCCATCGTTGTTCAACATATTCTAATAACTCATCGAAATTAGAAAAAACATATTGTTCAAATGAAGTTATTGATTGATTGAATGCACTATTATTATCCGTTAATGTGGGGTCTGCATAATATGTACGCAGCTTATATAAAAAAAACACTTCTTTCTCATCTATTATTGGTCTTATAAGTTGATCTATATAAAGTGAATACAAGGAAAATTCCCATTCGTCATCTTCTTCCTCAGGTTTCTCATATTCAATAGAATAAATCTCAATAAAACGAGTTTTATTTTCTTCCAATCTTTCAAAGAATTGACCTTTCATTTCATAGGGAAATGGATGGTAAGGATTATTGTATTTTCTCTTATTCATAATTAATAAAATATCCTAATAATTTCACCGCCATAGGATCGCTATAAGTATAAATCTGCAAATGCATGCCATTAGAATTCTGAGCTCCAATTTTCGCATTCCAACTAAAATCATCCTAATGATACGTTCCTTTGTACCTGTTTTATTTTGTACAGTTACAAGAGCCTTTTTGCATTTAGTTCACTGCATATTTTACTTCTAATTATCTATGATTTATTACAATTCCCCAACAATAGACCAAAACCTAATTAAAATTCATTAGGTGCACACAGATTCAAGCCAGCTAATAATCTAATCAGGTTTGCCAGAATAAAGCGTTCTATTTCCAGATCATTGTATCTGAAATTATTGTAATGTAAGCCAGTTTATTTGTTTAAATATTGTCCCTAATATCTGAGGTGTTGCTCTATGGATTCGTGTCCAATTTCCTTAATGTGCTTACTTCAAAGCTGATAGCTACATTCTGACAGTATTTCTCTATTTGCATCGGTCAGTTTTTCTGGACAGTTGTTTTAGTTGGAATAAGAGTAGTAATGTAAATTACTAAATTATGATGTAACTTTTTGATATTTTATAATTTTTAAATTAAT
>NZ_LZHR01000075.1:0-314 GCF_001690675.1 Gilliamella sp. Occ4-3 | reverse complement strand
TTTATTATAGAAATTAATTCAGGATCAGATTTAACATTAATTATTTCCACCATATCTTTTGAATTTAGACCTAACTTATTCTTTTCCACTGACATAATTAACCCCAACCATTTAGCATTAGTTTTATGTCTAATAACCTGATAGTTAGGATAATTTTCAAAAGGGTTGTCAATTTGAATATTATTCAAAGTATGAGCATATTCAATTAATTTATTCTTAAAGCTTATTGTCATTTTTTCTTTTTCAATTCACCCAATCTAATACAATAATATAAACAGCTTATTTAATATATAACATACTAATTAAGCCTTATA
>NZ_LZHR01000074.1:0-4455 GCF_001690675.1 Gilliamella sp. Occ4-3 | reverse complement strand
ATATCAACTAGATACGATAAGTTAGAAAGGAATTATGCCAGTATGGTATCACTGGCATTTATGTTAATGTGGCTGCCAATGTATTGTTGAGTAATTTATGTACAGCAAAGATCAACAGCCCCTAATCAATTACAATTAATTTTTTAATTATTTATAACTATCCTTTACCTAAATTCACTCCTAATTTGAAATACCTATAAACTTAAATAAAAGACATTAATTCAATGTATTCCGCTAATTTGATAATTAAAATCCATTTAAATGAAAATTTTTTGAATCTTTTTTTGATTTTGTCGACTCTTTATTAGAGTAGTTCATTATTAAATCTAATTTTAAAGAGGAAAAAAATATGAGTTTTAAAAAAAATATTCCAAGTTTTGAGCGTTTATGTCGAATTATTATTGGTGCCTGTATTGCTTATTTAGGCTTTCTTTTTGCTCCAACAGCCCTAGTAATGTGGATTGCTATCGCAACAGGAATAATTCTGGTTTGTACTGGAACTATAGGATTTTGCCCTATGCGTTCAATTATGAAAAGAAAAATAAACTAGCTAAAAAATCCACTCGCTACTTCCTTGATATAATGATGAATAACAGTTTACTTTGAGGAAGTACATATTACAGGATATCTCTCATTGATATCACCATTAAGAGAAAAATGTAAATAAAATGAAATTTAAATTAAATAATTTTAAGAGGTAATGTCATGTTTAGAAGTAGTTCTGTATTAAGGCATTTACTACGAGGATGTATTGGATTTGGTTTGCTCGGTTTAACAATATATCTGTTCATTCAAGGTGCTGTCTGGAGCGTTTTATTGGGACTTGTATCGGCTGTTTTAGGGTTTTTTGTATTAAGAGGATGCCCTGCCTGTTGGGTAATTGGTCTCATAATGACTATAACCAATCCAGGTAAAACATGTATTCCCTGTACAAAAAAAGATGAATCAATTTCAACAGACTTAAAGTGAAAATAGCTCAATGTGTGAATTTGTTATGTTGCATGGTTACTGCCCCTAGCTTGCTAGGGGATGAGTATCTAATCAAGTTAAATCATATTTTCTTTAATGCCATTTGTATTCATTACCATAAATAGTTCCTTTATAATTGTGAATATTAATATATAAAGTATTCATAATTACTATTTCAGTGTGAATGACCACTAATCTCTAATTTTTTTCGTATAATATTTCTAGCTCTGTGAAGTCTACTTTTCACTGCTTCTGGGCTAATTTCAAGCATATTAGACACTTCATAAGTTGATAATTCTCTGATATCTCTAAGAATTATTACACTTCGATAAGTATAGGGAAGAGAAATTATTGCTTTAGTTAAGTCAATTTTTAATATTGATTCATCAGCTATAGAGTTACTAGTTCCAAATAGCTCTTCCATATCATCAGGATCCATTGATCCTCGCCAAAATATTAGACAGAGCCCGCCTCTATCATTTTTTCGTTTTGGTAATATTGTTGTTCATATTGTTCAGGTGATACCCAGCCATTGGCTGAATGACGGCGTATCCGATTATAATAGATTTCAATATATTCAAATAGTGCTTTATTAGCCTGCTTCCTCGTTTTGTAGTAACAGTCATGAATAATATGTGTTTTGAGTGTATGAAAAAAACTCTCAACAACCGCATTATCAAAGCAGTTGCCTCTTCGACTCATGCTTTGCCTTAGTTCATATTGTAACAATAATTGCTTGAAATCAGCACTGCAATATTGGCTTCCTTGGTCACTATGAATGAGTACATTTTTAGGAAAGTGACGCCGAAATAAAGCTTGTTTTAATGTATTACACACTAAATGGCGGTCTATGTAGCGACTGGTTTGCCTAGCAATCACTTTTCGTCCATATAAATCGATAATCACCGACAAATATAACCAACCTTCACCCGTTTTAATATAAGTAATATCGGTTACCCATGTTTTATTAGGCTTATCAGGATTAAATTGCCTATCTAACGTGTTGGGCGCAATATTGTGATGAGCCTTGTCTGTTTTATACTTGAATTTACGTGCTGCTTTACTCCGTAATCCCAATTGTTGCAAAACACGGCTAATTGTCCTTTCTGAAACTTGATAGCCCGCTTCCCTTGCATCATGAAGCAGGCTTGGCGCACCCAAACGGGCTTTATGTTGCCAATACTGTTTTTGGATATACGCTGAGTTTAGCTGATTTGTTTGCTCTTTTTAACCAAGCATAATAACCCGATGAACTGACACCAAGTAATGAGCATATCCTAGTAATGGGATAGCAGGTTAAATGATTTTTCATATAAGCGTACTTCATCGATTTGGATTGTTGATGAAGTACACATGCGCCTTTTTTAGTATATCATTAGCCATTTTCAGTTCTTTAATCTCTTTTTCTAACGCCATTATCCGCTGTTGCTCAGCGGTTAACTCTCGACGGCTGGTTTTATTCGGGGAAAGTTGCCTAATCCATTTATCTAGGGTTGATTTACCCACACCTAGATGATTGGCAAGTTCGCTGATAGAAAGGTGTGCATTAGATAACGCATAATCCACTGATTGTTGTTTAAATTCGATGCTAAACTTTTTGACCATGATATTTGTCTTCTATAAATTTTGTTTATATCATAGAGGCGACTTTTGTTCACTTTTTTGGCGAGGATCAAATTTATTTTTAAAAAACAAGGAGATTTTACAATGAAAACATTAATAATTTATTCTCATCCATATGAAAAGAGCTATAATCATGCTATTTTGGAAAGAATTGTATCTCTTTTGAAAGAAAGTGGAAAAGATTTCGATATTATTGATTTATATAAAGACGGCTTTAATCCAATATACACTTCCGAAGAATTAAGGTTATATAGTACCGGACAAACAACAGATCCTTTAGTAGAAAAATATCAAAAAATGATAACGGATGCATCTGATATCGTTTTTATATTTCCTATTTGGTGGTATGATTTACCAGCTATCTTAAAAGGTTTTATTGATAAAGTATTTAAAAAAAACTTTTCTTACATTGATACTCCAACGGGCATAAAGGGTAATATTAATCATATTAACTCAACTACAGTTTTAACTACTTCTGAGGCCCCTACATGGTTTATCCGTTTCTTTGCAGGGAATAGCATTAAATCTGTTTTTATTAATTCAACTTTGAAACAATTAGGAATTAAGAATGTGACTTGGAAAAATATGGGAAAAATTAAAAATGTTTCTCAAGAGAAGAGACAACTATTTTTAAAAAATCTCAAATTTTAATTTGTTTTCTTAAATCCGTGATTGATTATCGCCCAAAAAGTGTACAGAAGTCAGCTCTATGATATAAATACAAATCATAGGAGAAAATTATCATGGTCGAAAAGTTTAGCATCGAATTTAAACGACAATCAGTCGATTATGCATTATTCCATGCTCACCTTTTCATAAGTGAACTTGCTAGCCATCTAAGTGTGGGTAAATCAACTATAGATAAGTAGTTTAGACAACTTACACCGAGTAAAACCAGTCGTCGAGCGTTAACGGCTGAGCAACAACGGATTATAATATTAAAAAAAGAAATAAAAGAACTGAAATGGACAATGATATACTAAAAAGGGTGCCTGTGTTCTTCATCAATAATCCAAGTCGCTGAAGTACGCCTATATGAAAAATCATTTAACTTCCTACTCCATTACCAAGATGTGCTCGTTACTTGGTGTTAGTACGTCGGGTTATTATGCCTAGCTAAAAAGACTCAACGAATCCGTCAAACTCAGCGAGTATATTAAGAAGCAGTATGGCACCATAAGACACGTTTGGATGCACCGAGTTTGCTTCATGATGCAAGGGAAGCGAGCTATCAAGTTTCAGAACGAACAATTAGCCGTGTTTTGCAACAATTGGGATTACGTAGTTTAAGATTGCATAGTAAAGCAGCACGTAAATTCAAGTATAAAACAGACACGACTCATCACAATATTGCGCCCAACACGTTAGATAGGCAATTTAATCCTGATAAGCCTAATAAAACATGGGTAACCGATATTACTTATATTAAAACGGGTGAAGGTTGGTTATATTTGTCGGTGATTATCGATTTATATGGACGAAAAGTGATTGCTAGGCAAACCAGTCGCTACATAGACCGCCATTTAGTGTGTAATACATTAAAACAAGCCTTATTTCGGCGTCAATTTCCTAAAAATGTACTCATTCATAGTGACCAAGGAAGCCAATATTGCAGTGCTGATTTCAAGCAAATTATTGTTACAATATGGACTAAGGCAAAGCATGAGTCGAAGAGGCAACTGCTTTGATAATGCGGTTGTTGAGAGTTTTTTTCATACACTCAAAACACATATTATTCATGACTGTTACTACAAAACGAGGAAGCAGGCTAATCAAGCACTATTTGAATATATTGAAATCTATTATAATCGGATACGCCGTCATTCAGCCAATGGCTAGGTATCACCTGAACAATATGAACAA